>DATDXB010000215.1:0-4541 GCA_035289465.1 Candidatus Nanoarchaeia archaeon | reverse complement strand
CCTTACCATTAATCTCCTTTCCCAAGTACTTAATGACCCTCTGCCTTACTTTACCGTTGACACGGTAACCCTCAACCTCAGCAAGATAGGTCCCACTTTTTTTCTTAATCTTACGAATGAATACCAAGTTATGTATATTTTATACACAACACATATAAATATTTTTCGATTTTCTCGACGAACAAATCATGTAGTGAGAAAAATCAAGGAAAACTCAGGATTCTAGGGTAAAAGATTCTAGGGTAAGACTCCTTCAAAGATGGAAATTCATTCCCGACATTCATAGGTGTCTGCTGATAGATCGGGCCGAGTTGGTCTTGGAATGCCTGCGGCAGGACGCGAAAGAGGTTTAGAGCACCATTGATAACAGGTGTGGAGTTCGGCGTATTGGGAAAACAGTCATCTTGAGCTCGTTGGCCTCCGGTTCGATGCGTGAGGGCGCCCCCTATGACGTTTACAGTTTCTTGGTACATCTTCTCAAATGGTCTATGTTCTCCGAGACGGCCAGCATAATTCGTGATAACGGGCCCTTGCTCTCCTCGAGAATAATTAACTACTAATCTAGGTGTGTTACGGATGCTAGTACTGCCTGAATTAAAGGGATGGCCAACAAGCTCAAGCCTCGCTTCCAAGTAACCACCGTCATGAGCAATCATATACAGAATCTGTCCCGTAGTGCCGAGGGCGGACGTGAGGGTTAGATGTGGAAGGTCTAGCGCAAATCTTGTGGCTGGTATTATGGTCCATTGTCGTCCATCCGGTAAAGCGATGGTATCGGAAAATTGATGGTCTTGGTTAGTCATGGTAAATCACCAGATCACTCTAGGAGCTTGAGATTAATAAAATTGAGCCTTCCCGCACCGTCGCAAGAGAGCAGGTGGCTTATAAGAACCCAAAGTGGTTTATATACCCCGACCGTTACCTTTATAAATAACCCGTATCCTTAGAGTCTTGTTGGAACAAGGTTGAAACAGGGGGCTTTGAAGCTCATTCTGTTTCCTCAATGATGGCGAGATGCCGTATTGAGCGTGTGAGATCTGAGGATCTCAGCACAACGTCAAGGTCCCCAAGAGGTGGTCCTTGCAATCCCGTTAAGGGCGCACAGTTTCGACGGAGTACAACACATGTCATTTGACCAGTTAGGAGTTAAACCAGAGATTGTCAGCGCATTAGCCGAGATGGGCATCACCACGCCCACGACCATTCAAGAAAAGACCATCCCCCTCCTCAAAGAGGGCAAGGATCTCGTCGGTATCTCGCGCACAGGTTCGGGTAAGACTGCTGCCTTTGCGATCCCGCTTATCGAAAAGATCATCCCAGGTCAGGGGCTCCAAGCGATAATCATAGTTCCGACCCGTGAACTCGCTGTCCAGATTTCTCAAGAGCTCTACAAGTTCGGTAAGAACATGGAGTTTGAGGTCGCGACCATCTTTGGTGGCGTCGCTTTCGGTCCTCAGCTGGACGCGATGGAGAACTCAGAGATCATGGTCGGTACTCCAGGTCGTACCTTGGATCACTTGGGCCGCGGCTCACTTGATCTCTCAAGGGTCAAGACAGTCATACTTGACGAAGCTGACAAGATGGCGGAGATGGGTTTCATTGAGGATGTCTCGCGCATCCTTGATGGTACACCAAAGGATCGCCAGACTGTTCTCTTTGGCGCGACGATCTCGTATGAGGTCGGCAAGCTCAGGCAGTATTACATGAAGGACCCCGCCGAGGTCAAGGCTGAAGAGCAGGTCGAAGAACAGCTTCTTGAGCAATACTACTACAATGTCGCTCCGTTTGATAAATTCTCGATGCTGGTGCACTTGATCAACAAGGAGCAAACCAAAAAGGTCATCATTTTCTGTTCTGCAAAATCCACTGTCGATCTTGTGGCGAAGAACCTCAAGATGAATGGATTTATCGCAGATGCTTTGCATGGTGACATGCAGCAGAACAAGCGTTTGAAAGTCCTTGAGCAGTTCAATGCTGGTAAGATCAACATGCTTGTGGCCTCAGCGGTCGCCTCTCGCGGTCTTGATGTCAAAGAGGTCACGCATGTCTTCAACTATGACTTGCCTCAGGACCCTCAAGAGTACATCCACCGCGTAGGTCGTACTGCACGTGCAGGCGAATCAGGCAAGGCGATCACACTCTTGTCAGATCGCGACCATGAAGCGTTCAGGTTGATTTTGCGCAGATATCGTGTCCCTGTCAAGGCCATGCCTCCTGAGGAGTTCAAGCGTCTTCACTTTGATGCGCGCAGAGAGGACGGTCCTCGTGGAGAGGGTGCTCGCTTTGGCGGCAGACCAGGTCCTGGTCGTTTCGGTGCTGGCGATCGCTTCGGTAATCGAGGCGGAAGCAATAGCCGTTATGGACCAAATAAGGATCCTCATCGCCGGAATGGGGGACAGCGTCGTGAAAGCTCTCACCAAGGTGGCGGCCAGCAGCAAAATAGCGGGGGCTACGGCGGCTTTCCGTCGGATTGATTTTTTATTTTGATTCTTATGGTTCAGACGCATCACGTCTATCATCTGCCAGTCAGTAAAGAGGATTCTGCAAGAGCAGTATCGGATCAACGAGTCCATAGCGGATTTCTTGAGCATGCAATTGACTTCGCAGTACCTATAGGGACGCCTATCTTTGCAGCGCTTGATGGTGAAGTCATTGACATCAAGCAAGATAGCGACAGGGGAGGTAATGATCCTAAATACGTCCCTGATACGAATTATGTGTCTATCGATCATGGCGATGGTGAGTTCTCTGAGTACATGCACCTCAAAAAAGACTCTGTGCTTGTCAAAGCAGGAGATCAGATCAGTGCTGGACAAAAAATTGCCTTAAGCGGCAATACAGGATATTCCACAGAACCCCATCTCCATTTTCACGTGGCGAGAATCGTGGACACTCCCCCTGGCTGGGAGACTCTTCAGGTAAGATTCAAAGAGGACCTCAAAATCTATCGCCCGTGAACGTATTAATCAAATTAAAAGAGTGAAGAGACGGAATGTACGATTTATGGCAATTAGGCCGTATCTTTGCTCCTTATTTCTCCGACTATTACCGTCGATATGATGCTCCAAACATTTAAAAACAGGAAATCGTGTTTTCCACCCTAAAGAGGTGGAGTATGCGAAGGGGGCAATCTATCACAGCTTACATTATCCTAGGTCTCCTTCTCTTGCTTGGCGTTGCTTTGGTGTTCACAATCGCTCCAGAACCAGAACTCCAGATTGAACAGATTCTTTATCCTAAAGAGATCCAACCGATCACGAACTTCATCACGCAGTGCGCGCAACAAGAGGGTCAGGCGGCCTTGGAGCTCGCCATGAGCCAGAGTGGATGGGTGGAGATTCCTCCGTTTATCCGAGCAGAGACCGGGGCGCACTTGACTCAAGATGAATATGGCCTGCAAATCATTCCATTCTGGACAGTCCCAGGTGAAGAACGCATCCCTCCCCTAGACCTGATCCAATCTCAGCTCACACAAGTCGTGACCAATAATACGCTGAATTGTTTGGGGGATTTCTCCTCGTTTAAAGATGAATTCCAAGTGAGTCCTATTGGTAGGATCAGCGCTGAAACGATATTGGGCAATCAAGATGTGGTGTTCCGCATCACGTATCCATTGAGAGTCACTCATATACCCACTGGCGCTGTATTCTCCACTGATGTCTATGTCGCCTTTGTGCCGATCCGATTCAAGAAGATGCATGAGCTTGCCAAGAAAATCATGACCTACGAGAACAAAGAGCAAGTGATTGAGAATCTGACGCTCAGCCTGATGGTGATGGACCCCGATATCCCCATGGATGGGCTCATCTTTGAGTGCGGGCCAAAGAACTGGGAACTCTCAGACGTCAGATCAAGGCTCCAGCGGTCCTTGAGCCAGAATCTGGGTTCTGTCCGTGTCAAGAACACGGCGCATGAGCCCTTTGAGATGGATCTTGATGTCTATGAGGATCTTCGCGATGCGCGAGTAAGCATCCAGGAGGATCTCTATGAAGGTCTTGATGTAGAAGAGTCAAGGCATTTCCCGCAATATACCCCTAGTGACGCGTGGGATTATTTCCACACCTATTTCGATGTGGGCGCAGAGCCGACAGAGATGGTGGTGGCGATGGATTATCATCCTAACTACGGCATGATGATGGGTGCCTTGCCCAATGACCATGGGGTTTTGAGCACAAAAGAGATGACGGGCGCAAGCGAATGGTTGCAATACATCTGTGTCAATGGCTATCACTTCACCTACGATGTCAGATATCCAGTGAGAGTGGGGATCTTTGATCCCGTATCAGGTTTTGGTGAAGGCAAGACATTCCAGTTCGCTTTCCCCGTGCTTATCGACGATAATTCACCTTCAAGGGAGGGGCTTTCACCCTCTGCGTTCCATATGGTCGAAGCTGAAGTCCCTTATTGTTTGGACAAATCAGGCGATGAAGTGGACATCCGCGCGACAGGATATACGATTGAAGGATTCCCCGCACAAGAACTGCGCGATGTCGAGGTCCAGATGCGCTGTGTGAACAGGGGCTGTATCCTGGGCAAGACCG
>DATDXB010000214.1:0-3958 GCA_035289465.1 Candidatus Nanoarchaeia archaeon | reverse complement strand
TGAACTTGCGCATCGGATTGAAGAGTATGGATATGATCATACAAAGAAGGAGAAGTGACTACTATGGCTACTAATGAACAGATCATCGAAATGCTCAAGACCGTCAACGATCCAGAGATCGGCGTCGATGTCTATACTCTGGGGTTAATCTATGATATCTCTATTAAGGACGAAAAGACTGTCGATATCAAGATGACTTTCACTTCTGTGCATTGCCCTTATGGTCCGCTCATCGTCGAGGAGATCGAGAAGGGACTTAAGGACCAACTCAAGTTCTCTGCCGTGAATGTGAATGTAGTCTTTGAGCCAAAATGGGAACCATCTGAAGAATTGAAAGCGGCGCTAGGGATTGGCGGGCTATAGGTCTGTCTATGCTTGAGCTGTGAAAATAGGGGATTAACAAAGCATTCGTATCTTTTGAGTGAGTTATTCATCACGTAATTCGAGTATGATATAGCTGAAACCGCGTTTCTCAAATTCAGATTGAAAGCACGGTTGATATCTTCGATCCGCGTGCCACCTGCCGAAAACAACAACAGCTTGAGTATAGTCATTAGTTTCCATCTCATCCATCAGCTTATTCGCAGCATATACAGTTCTTCGTATGCTGTTCTCTGCCATCGCACTCTCCCATGCAGAGTTTAGTTGCTCAAGCCAGGCAGAGTCACGGTCACCACGCGCGAAGCGCACTTTCTTGTTATCATACTCCTCGAGCTGAAATCGATCCATATCGAACGTTGGAAAATCATTTGGCAAAAGTCCTGCATTACGTGCCATTTCCACTCGCTTCGGTCCTCTTGTTAGCCTTCCATCTATCTCAAGCAAATACTTCTCATGGGATGTTGCTACATCGTAAATCAACTGGCATGCGATCAGCGCAGAACATCTTTCTGGACTTAACAATAGTTCATTTTCTAAACCTAGAGTTCTCAAACGCCTATCCTCAAAGCAATACCTGTAATTAGTCGGACCGTCATTTACGGGTCTACTAACCGCAAGACCCAACAATTCCTGGGCCCTATCTTCCTCCCCTTCAAGCCCAGTATTTATGAGATCTGACACTCGTTGACGACTTCGTTGTTCTGCCTCGCTTTCAGGACGGTCGATAACCCCCTCAAGCCCAAGTAATTCGATGCCGCATTGGCTCACAAGAAATTCAATCTTCGGGCGATTCTGTCGATTGAAGTCGCTCATATGGATATCTTCCACATAGAAGATCAGTCTTGGTCCCAAACAGGCATATTCTTCTATAAAATATCTTCTCTGTACCTTCTCCAATTGATTATTGAAAGAGAGCATGGTTTGTCTATGCTTCCAATATCTGGCAATTCCAGAACCTGCCAATCCTGCGACCACGCCGCATAACGCTCCTTTCAGTATGGTTCGTCTCGTTATTGTTTCTTTACGCGATAAATCTGTCATTATTGTTACTTGGAGCTTGTTTCTTTAAGAAGCTATTTGTCCAATAAAGATAAATTTTCAGAATATTGATTGAGCACTCTGGGGAGAACACTGTTATCATAAGGAGTGGACGGAAATAGTTATATCCAATCCATTAAGTGATTTACACTTTGAGGCATGAAATCTACGAGGTCAACGTCTTGCCCGGAAACACCATCACTTTGATCACGGTCTTGATCATCTTGAGCCTGGCTATTAACGTCGGAGTGGGCTTCTTCTTGATCTGGACAAAGAAGGCCCCCACAGCCTTTCTCTCTGCGGAGATTCCCAATACTTTTTGGACCTGATCGTAGGCTTGGTCGATATCCCCATCTTCTCCATCACACTCGATCCTTATCGTAAACAACTTGCTCTGCTCAACTAATTTGAGATTTTCTTTGCTCTGCTGACTGAGCTCTTGCGTCCAGTCATACTCCGCAGGACACAACATTCCCCTCCAGCCGCAGATCCTACATTGCTCAAAGGCGCCGCCTACCTTGAAGTCAGCGCCATTGCAGTCAGGGCATACGGGAGCGCTCATAGTTTCACCTCAAAGAAATTCAACATCCCTTTGTAAGGAACTGGTTGTATTCTCTTTGCGTCTTTTAAGAGAAAGCCCTTTGCTTTAGGATCCCAGCAACCCTTGGCGAAATGCTTTTGGGAATCGGATTCGAATTGTTCTTTGGAGATATACTGTTTAACCTCTGTTAATGTTGCTTTACCCACGATGCAGCCTGTCGGGAGATCTTTGAGGCTGAATTCTTCACAGCGTTCTTTATTTGGGTTCTTGCTTGCATGCACTAAGAACTCCCCTCTAAATCTGGTGTTCCAGTTCCTGATCTCAATGGTCTTTTTTCCTGAGACTATGAGTTCAGCCCAAGGCTGTTTTAAGGAAAGTGCTTTCATGGGTGGATGCTTTAAGGGCCTCTACAAAAACCTATCGTGAGCTTTACCATACTCTTTGATGAATCATCAATCGAAGCATTTAAATCACCTTCAGAAGTCCTCTCCCTTATGGAAAATGTCATCATCTTAGGTACTGGTGTCGCTGGACTTACTGCTGCGATCTATACCGCCCGAGCAAGCCTTGCGCCTCTCGTCATCGGCGGGCCTGAAGAAGGCGGACAATTGACGCTGACCACTGATGTCGAGAATTTCCCTGGCTTTCCTGATTCCATCAAAGGACCTGAACTGGTCGAGAACTGCAAAAAACAAGCCGCACGCTTTGGAGCGAAGTACTTGTCTGCGGTTGTTGTCGGATATGAACACAAAAAAGACCATCACGAATTGACTCTGGATGATGGGAAGAAATTGATGAGCAAGACTTTGATTATTGCCACTGGCGCTTCTGCACGTTGGATGGGCATTGAGTCGGAAGTCAAATACAAGGGACGTGGTGTCTCTACTTGTGCGACATGTGACGGATACTTCTACAAGGGTAAGGAAGTTGTCGTGATTGGTGGAGGGGATTCCGCCATGGAAGAATCCAATTTCTTGTCTAAGTTTGCCAATAAGATCACTGTTGTTCACCGTAAGGACAGCTTGCGTGCCTCAAAGATCATGCAGGACCGTTTCTTTGCAAATCCAAAATGCTCTATTGTCTGGGACAGCGAGATCGCTGAAGTCCTCGGCGACGGCAAGAAAGTCAGCGGAGTCAAGGTCAAGAACATCAAGACCTCAAAGACGATAGATATCAAGTGCGATGGCGTGTTCCTAGCTATCGGACATGTGCCCAATACCAAGCCCTTTGAAGGAAAGCTTGAGCTTGATGAAAAAGGATACCTGAAAACTGATCGTCGCATGAAGACCAATATCCCTGGCGTCTTTGGCGCAGGTGACGTGCAAGATATCATCTATCGCCAAGCGATCACGGCCGCAGGCACCGGTTGCCAAGCAGCGATGGAAGCTGAGAAGTATCTTGAGAGCCTCGGACATTAAGGGGTAAGGATACTGGGCTTTTCTTCCCAAGCTTAATATATCCCCATCATGTCGATGTCCTTGATATGATCAGCGAACTTATCGATTTTATGCTCCATCTGGACAAACATCTAGGGGGCATCATCTCGACATATGGCGCTTGGACCTATGGGCTCTTATTTCTGATCATCTTCTGCGAAACTGGATTGGTTGTGGCGCCCTTTTTACCGGGAGACTCCTTATTGTTCATCACAGGAGTCTTCGCTGCGCAAGGATCGCTTGAATTAGGTTTTGTCCTTATCCTGCTTTGTATCGCCGCATTCTTAGGTGATACTACTAACTATTGGCTGGGACATCATGCGAGCAAGAAATTAGAGAAGTATATCCGCAAGGAGCACCTTGAGATGACCCACGCATTCTATGAAAGACACGGCGGTAAGACGATCATTCTGGCTCGATTTATGCCAATAGTGCGCACCCTCGCCCCGTTTGTCGCGGGCATGGGCAGTATGAACTATGGCAAGTTCTTCCTGTTCAATGTCGTCGGGGCTCTTGTGTGGGTGAACGCCTTTGTGCTCGGAGGATACTTCTTTGGCAACCT
>DATDXB010000213.1:0-2653 GCA_035289465.1 Candidatus Nanoarchaeia archaeon | reverse complement strand
AAGCGAGCCCGTAATCGCTTTATGGAACATATTGGGCGAGGAGATGACATAAACTAAGCCCGAAATTGGATTTCCTGTCGGACCAAATTCTCCCAAGAGAGGGTAGCCCCAATTCTGCAATAAGCGACCCCAGAGCTGGACATTGGCGAGCAGAGCAGCCACCAAGATGACGGGCATATTGCTGGTGTACAGGAAGTTCAGCGGCCAGCGGATACCTTGACCACGCACAACGCCAAATGAAAGGGGAATCTCGGCCTTCATCGACTGGAAATAAATACAGACCATGAACGTCACGATGGTCGCCACAATCGTCGCCAGCTGAAGCATGGCCTCAGTAGGATTTCCCGCAGATAAGGATTGAATCAGCGCTGGCAAGGCGCCTGTCGCTATAGTCGGATTTGTCGGCGAAGGCAAAGGAGAAAGACCCCTTATAAAGATCTCCTGCGACACGCCAGCCGCGATAAAGAGAGAGATGCCAGAGCCAAACCCATACTTCTGGATGACCTCATCCATGAACATGACCAAGATGCCACCAAGTATCAACTGGAAAATCAACATCAACTGCAAGACAAAGAATATGCTTGATCCAACCAGCTCAGGCGCAGGAGCAAGACCGCCCATAAACACATAGATACAGGCCTCAAAGACGACAAAGAAGAACCCCATCAGTTTCTGCACACCTGAAAAGCGCGCGCGGCCTTCCTTGGTCTTCGTATCAAACTTCACGATACCAGCCCCATTGAGGAGCTGCAAGACAATCGATCCTGTGACGAGAGGACCAATACCTAAAGAGAATATAGAACCAAAACTAGCGCCTAAGATGATCGCCAGAAACTCAAAACGCTGCAACTGGTTTTGGCCCAAACCAAAGAGAGGGACAAGATTCATCACAAAATACAAGACTAATATAATCCCTGTCCACTTCAGCTTGGACTTAAAACCCGCCTTCTTCTGCTCAGGAGAACGGACTTCAGGAAGATTACTCAATAAAGCGTCAAGAAAACCCATGCTCACGCGACGGTCACCTGACCACCGGCCTCCTTGACCTTGGCGATCGCGCCTTCGCTTGCCTTCTCAACGGTGATCGCGAGCTTCTTTGTGACCTTACCTTGGGAAAGCAACTTGCGCACGCCGACTTTGGCAAGATCCAGAGAGTACGCGCCTGCCTTGTGCTCAGCCTTACCCTGCGCGACCCAGGAATCGACTTTCTCCTCGATATCCCAAAGATTCATCACATCATGGTCTGCTTTGTCATAGCGTGGATTCTTGAAGCCCACTTTACCCAAGTAACGCGGACCCTTCCAAATGCTTGGGACTTTGGCGTCTGAGCGCTTACCTGTGCTTGAGTATCCTTTACCGCCGCGATTACCAGAACCGCGACGCTTCTTCTTTGAACCCTTGCCATGCGTATGCGACGCTCGGTACCTGACGCACTTAGGGCGCTTGTGGACCGGCATTAGATCATCCTCTCGATGAGCTCCTTGATCTGAGCCCCTCGATCACCAAGAGCACCGCCCAGACTGAACGGCATCTTGATTCCCTTGCGCTCAAAACCTCCTCGTGGGGGGTGGAGCCTAAAGACGGGAAGCATATGGGCCTTACCTTCTCGGTCCATGCGCGTCTCCCCGCGTTTATCCTGCAAGAGCTTGAATGTGGTAGAATCAATCTCGCCATACGTGACACAATCCTTGACCTTGTGCATCATACCCCTGTTTGAAGGAGTGTCCTTAAGCACGATACATAAGTGGCGCGAGCGCAACCTCAGCACATCAAGGGCCTTTCTTTGATCAGGAGTCTTATTGATCAGTGAACGGATCAAGATCGCGGCGATATACTCACCTTTTGGAGCGACTGCCTTGCGTATCTCGATGGGTTTCTTCTCCACCGCAGGCTTCTTTTCAGCTGCAGGCGCAGGTTTTGCCGCTTTTTTCACTTCACTCATTGTTTAATCATCCCCTCAGCGATACCGAGCTGTTCCCGGAAGCGAGGCTGTAACTTGACCTTGATAAGCTGACGCAAAGCATTCTCGACTGCGACAAGTAAGTTCTCCTTCTCCCTGCTCTGTCCCTTGGTCATCGACCAGCAATCCTTGATGCCTGCGAGACGCAACATCTTTGCGCATTCTTTCTCGACGACAAGGCCCTTTCCCTTAGGAGCAGGCATCAGCGTGATCTCCGCAGAGCCGCACTTGCCATAGACCTTAAACGGAATCGAATGCGGAGTTTTGCAGTTGCACTGCCAGCTTCCGCACCCACGCATGATCTTAAACACATTACGCTTAGCATTGCGCACAGCCTTTTCACGAGCAGGAACCGTCTCCTTGCTCTTGCCGTAGCCCATACCCACAATGCCATTCTTGTTACCGACGACGGCGATAGTCGCAAATGACGGTTTGTTGCCCTCGCTCGTCTTCTTCTGCGTTTGCTTGAAGACCCTACGGGCTCCGCCTCCAAACTTACCCTTGGACTGACCTAGCATGATTAGATCATTCTCAAGCCCATGAACGAGCGCATCAGTGATCTGAGACTCAAGAATAGGTAAGCCCTGATCCAAAATCGATTCGATATCTGAGATCTCCTTAGACTGCACTTTCTTCCCTAATGAAGTCTTTGGTTGCCATGTGGACAAGTCCACTTTCTCCTCAGGAGGAGGG
>DATDXB010000212.1:0-5301 GCA_035289465.1 Candidatus Nanoarchaeia archaeon | reverse complement strand
GCAAAGGCTTCAGGAAGGATATCTCTACCTCATCAAAGGATATGCTCGCGGTCGCAGTCAAGAGGACAGAGATGAACGTCAATCGCATGCTGCGGAAGGCCTTGCTGTAGCGAGCCATGACTACGATCCTGACAGGCATGGACACTTTGAACGCTATGCGTGCAGTAGGATAGAGGGACTTCTTCGCCCTAATGACGAGGAGATCCGATTCTCTACAGGTCTTGATCTCGATACTCTTCCCAGCAGGCGGCCGCAACCAGTCAAGATTCCAGATTATATTCTAAGACTCCGTGATCAGAAGATCTTATCCTACCGTCAATGCGAGATCTTGGTCTTGAGATTTGGCCTTGATGGTCAAGGGGAGCATACAGACCAAGAGATCGGATTACTACTGAGCTTGGCTCCTACTACGGTGGCTGAATATCGGAACCGTGCTGTGGGTATCCTTAAAACACAACTATCAAGACGCGCAGAGCAGTATTATGTTGTTTTGCGCGACACCGCTTAAGAGATCATCGTCAGCACAATCAACGCGAATCCTAGAACAACCATCATTCCGTAGCGCAATCCGCTCCAATCGAGGATCTTCTTGCCGTCAAAGGGGTGGAAAGGAATTAGGTTAAATGTGCCTAAGAAGGCGTTGATGGTGGCTCCGTAGGAGAAGAGCATAGAGATCGCAGGTAGAGGATTAAGCAAACCCAATACTGCAAAAATCACAGCGAGCACATAATTGACCGAGGGTCCTGCGACTGAGATCTTACCCAGTCGGGCAGGAGAAGTCATGCCATGGATCATCACTGCTCCAGGTGCTGCGAAAATAAATCCGAAGAAGGACATCACCAGCGCTAGCACAAGGCCTTGATTGTAGGCACGAAACTCGGCCCAAAGCCCATACTTCTGCGCAACGAACTTATGTCCAAGTTCATGTAGGAGAAATCCGACTCCCACAGTGAGTCCTGAGATGACAAAGAACGTGACAAGGCCGACGATATCGCTGATGCCGTGATTGAAATATATTGCGAACGCAAGCGACAGCACCGCCCAGGCCTTGCTGATCTCTTGGATCTCGTAGCGTGAGAATCGCGGCTGTCCGACACGTCGGGCTTCAATCATCCAAACCACCCTTTTTTCTTCTTTTCGCTGCTGCCTTCGTCAAAATCTTTGAGGAGCTGTTCCTGTTTTTTGCTCAACTTCGTCGGTACTTCGACCACGACTTTGATTTGGTGATTGCCGCGGCCAAATCCGTTCAAGCGAGGTATACCTCTATTCTTGAACGTGAAGACGTGTCCACTTTGGGTCCCATGGGGAATCTTCAAAGTCTCTGTACCTTCGATGAAGGGGATCTCGATCTCACCGCCAAGGGCCATGGTCGTGAAAGGGACCAAGACATCAGCGAAGACATCATTGCCTTCAAGCGTGAAGAACTTGTGGGGCTCTAGGTGGATTTCGACATACAGGTCTCCTGCAGGCCCCCCTCTGAACCCAGCCTCTCCTTCGTCCGTGATGCGCAGTTTGGTGCCCTCAAGCGCGCCGGCAGGGACTTCGACCTCAAGGGTCTTTTTTCGAACGCTTCGGCCGTCTCCATCACAGGTCTCGCAAGGATTCTTCACCTCGATGCGTTCTCCATGACAGGTAGGGCAGGTGCGTGTCGCGGCGAAGACTCCAAAGGGGGTCTGTTTATTGACGCGAACGGCTCCTTGTCCTCCGCACTTGCTGCACGTAGAGACATCATCAGGTGATGAGGCCCCTCGTCCATCGCATTCCTCACAGGCTTGGCTTGCGTTCATCGTAAGGGGCTTAGTCACTCCCTTTGCACATTCTTCAAGCGTGATGGTGATATCGACGATCAGGTCATTGCCGCGTCGTACGCGCCCTCCTCGCCGAGAGCCCCCTCCTCTTCCGCCAAAGAAGGCGTCAAAGATGTCATTGACGTCAAAGTCGCCAAAGCCTCCGAAGGGATTGCCGCCTCCTTGTCCAAAGCCTTCAAAGCCGCCCCCCTCAGTGGTCCCGAACTGGTCGTATTGTTGGCGTTTCTGTTCGTCGCCAAGCACCGACACTGCTTCGTTGATCTCTTTGAATTTCTCTTCGGCAGAAGGGTTGTCCTTATTCAAATCAGGATGGTATTGCTTGGCGAGCTTCTTGTAGGCTTTCTTGATGTCGTCATTAGAGGCATTTTTTGACACACCAAGGACTTGATAGTAATCTTTTGCCATGACGCCCCCTATTCAGTGCGATCAAGGGTGCGTGTCGCGACGCGGCCCCTGACCTTGTGTTCTTCTTTGGTCAGGATGTCGCGGAGCTCATCTTGGAAAGGGGCTGGGCGTCGTTGGACTAAGGCGATGCGCACTAGCGCATACAACAGCGCGACGACAAGGCCGCCTACGAGCAAATCTGTCGCTTCAATCATGGTCTTCCAGATGACTCCACGGTTTAAAAGTGTTTTGAAAAAGTAAAGCAAAAAACAAAGGTTTATTTCTTTTTGGCCTTGGCATCAACGACTGTCTCGTCTTCGCCGCCTTTATGCTCATGGCCTTCATGCCCTTTTTGGGCGGCGCCTGCCTTCTGGTAGAGTTCAGTGCTCAGCTCTTGCATGAGCTTGTTGACTTCGGCAAGTTTGTTCTTGAGAGCATGCACGTTCTTGGCTGCAAGCAGGCTCTTGAGCTCTTCTTTGCCTTCTTCGACTCTCTTGAGCTTGGCGTCATCCACTTTCCCCTTGAGATCACCGAGGGCCTTCTCAGAAGCGAACACAAATGCGTCGGCTTCGTTGATGGTCTCGACTTCTTCGAGCTTGCGTTTGTCCTCTTCGGCGTTCTCCTCTGCGGACTTGCGCATTTTCTCGATCTCTTTTTCAGAGAGATTGGACGATCCCGTCACGGTGATCTTCTGCTCCTTGCCAGTACCAAGATCCTTTGCTGAGACACTGACGATACCATTGGCGTCAAGATCAAAGGTGACTTCGATCTGTGGCACGCCACGAGGCGCAGGTGGGATGCCTTCAAGGTCAAATCTTCCCATCGACTTGTTGTCTGCGGCCATGGCGCGTTCTCCTTGCAGGACATTGATGGTCACCGAGGGCTGGTTGTCAGCCGCAGTCGAGAAGACCTTGGACTTGCGCGTAGGGATGGTGGTGTTGCGCTCAATGAGCTTAGTCGAGACGCCTCCGAGGGTTTCAATGCCCAAAGAGAGCGGCGTCACGTCAAGCAAGAGCACGTCCTTGATCTCTCCGCCAAGGATTCCTGCTTGGATAGCTGCTCCCAAAGCGACAGCTTCGTCAGGGTTGACTGATTTGTTGCCTTCCTTGCCTGTCAAGTCTTTGACCAAGCGAGACACGATCGGGATGCGTGTCGATCCGCCGACGAAGATGATCTCATCAAGATCCTTCATGGCAAGTCCTGAGTCCTTGATGGCCTGCAGGGTTGGTGCCTTGAGTCTGGCGAGGATCGGCTCGATCAACTGCTCGAACTTGGCGCGCGAAAGCTCCTTGGTGAAGTGCTTTGGCTGGCCATTGAGAACAGAGATGAAGGGCAGATTGATGGTGGTGGTCATCGCTGACGACAACTCGATCTTGCCTTTTTCTGCTGCGTCCTTGAGACGCTGAGCCGCGGTCAGGTCTTCACGCAAGTCGATGCCTGTCTCTTTCTTGAACTCAGCTGCCATCCAGTCGACGAGGATCTGGTCGATGTCGTCGCCGCCAAGGAAGTTGTCTCCGGAGGTGGCTTTGACCTCAAAGACGCCTTCGGCGAGTTCAAGGACTGAGACGTCAAAGGTGCCGCCGCCGAAATCAAAGACAAGGACTTTTTCGTCCTTTTTCTTGTCGATGCCGTAGGCGAGCGCGGCTGCTGTCGGTTCATTGACGATACGAAGGACATTGAGTCCTGCGATCTTGCCTGCGTCCTTGGTGGCTTGACGCTGGGCGTCGTTGAAATAAGCAGGACAGGTGACGACGGCGTCCTTGACTTCGTGGCCAAGGTAAGCTTCGGCGTCGCGCTTCATCTTCTGCAGGATCATGGCTGAGACTTCTGGAGGCGTGTGCTTTGTCCCATCGATATCGACGTGGTATCCCTTGTCACCCATGTGTCTCTTGATAGAGGTCACGGTGTTCTTGGGGTTTGAGATGGATTGGTTCTTTGCGTGTTTGCCGACGACGCGTTCTTCGCCCTTGATCAGGACGACGGATGGCGTGGTGCGATCCCCTTCTGAGTTGGGGATGATGGTGGCTTTTCCACCTTCCATGATAGCGACAGCTGAGAATGTGGTACCTAAGTCGATACCGATCGCTTTTCCGATGCTTGCTTTCTTAGTGGTCATTGTGGTCCTCCGGCACGTCGTGCCTCTTCTAGTAAATCTCACTGATTTTCGGATTGAAATAGTGAGATTTACTAGTTATCAGAGCTCACGATTTATCGATGATTGCTGAGCTCTGATACTCGAGCAGTTTCTTGTGCTCGGTGTCTGTGGTGATCTTGAGTTCGTGCAGGTGGGTGACAAACGCTTCTGGTGTGGTGAACGTGTGTGCGTTCATGCCGATGCGTGTTGCGGCGTCACAATGGGATGCTTTATCATCGACAAAGAGCACTTCTTCGGCTTTGAGACTGAGCTTTTCAAGCATGCTGCGGAAGATCTTCTCGTCGGGTTTTGCGCAGTGTTCTTCGAAGCTGAGCGCTTGGGGAGCAAAGAGAGACAGGTCGTGATCCTCCTTCAGATAGGCCCACCACTCACGCGAGTTATTGGACAATAAAGCGATGGGAAATGCTTGTTTTTTTGACATCATTGTCTTAAGGGACTTAAACAGTTCGACGTGTTCTGGGATGATAGCAAGGAATTCCCGTGCGATCTCGACGATCTCATTGATGGTGGCTTGGCGGTCTCCTTCGATATGGAGGTCGCGCACGAGCAGTTCATAGAACTGCGCCTCTGTCAGGTTTCCTGTGATGAATCCATGCCAGTGCAGGTTCCATGCTTTATGCACCGCTTCGACATCAAGATCGTGTTTGAGCGCGATCTCTCTGATGATGTGGCGTGGTGGGTTTGTGGCGATGACGCCTCCGACATCGATGGTGATTGCTTTTATCATATCAGTGTGAGCTGAGGGGCTCAAAAGCCCCCCAGTTGAGGTGTGCTAAGATGACCGAGGCCATCTTGGCATGCAAGATTCCGCTGTGTTCACACAGTGGAATCTTGACATTTTCACTGCGTATTCGCAGGATCTTGACAGCTGACGACGACCTTTGCGGGCCTGAGTACGCGGTCGTGGAGCTTGTATCCTTTCTGGATGATCTCGATGACGTGATTGGGTTTTTC
>DATDXB010000211.1:0-2275 GCA_035289465.1 Candidatus Nanoarchaeia archaeon | reverse complement strand
CTTGAACCATTTTTGGAAGAACGCGGCTATCATAAAATGAAGCTTCCGGCAGCTCTTAAGTAATATGGACACTGTTTCTAAAAGTAAACGAAGCGCAATCATGCGAAAAGTGCAAAGCAAAGACACTAAACTCGAGATTGTATTTCGACGTGCATTTTGGAATAAAGGGATAAAATATAGAAAGAATCCAAAAAACTACTTTGGCAAACCGGATCTTGTCCTCAATCGAATGCGCACCGTAGTCTTCTTTGATTCCTGTTTTTGGCACGGTTGCAAAACGCATTGTAGAATGCCTTCAACCAACAAAAGGTATTGGTTATCGAAAATTGGGAGGAATAAGAAGAGAGATGTGGAAATTACCAAAGAATATAGGAACCAAGGTTGGCAGGTTATTAGAATCTGGGAACACGAGAGAGACGTAATAAACAACATAGTGTCGAATTTGAGAAAGAAATGTAGCTAATGCATCTTGCTAATAGCGAATCTCATTAATTATGGAAAAATGGTGAGATTCGCTACATAGCAAGTCTCGTGAACAAACAATTGCGAAATACTACTCAAAAATTTCCATAATTAACAAGACTTGCTATAAGAGGAATACTTCTCACTTTTTTATTCCGGCCTCAAACAGGAATTGTATCTGGCGCTTGATGCGGCTTAAAGCTTCTTCCCGTCCTTAACACGTTTAAACGTCTCTGCAATGTCAATCATGTACTTGCCTTCGGCAAGCCTGACCACGATCGGTGCCTTGTTGAAGAGATGGACGAGATCGAGTTCGTAACTGCCGGGTTTTACGATCCTGATCGCTTCCAAATCGAGGATGACCGGGACATCAGTCTCGATATCGCCGACGATCTCTCTGACGTCAGATTCCATCTGGATCCTTGCGTCATCTGTGAGCTTGAGATCCTCCAATTGTCGTTTTGAGCGTTCAAACTTCTCCTTTCGGATATAGAAGAACAACTTGCCCTTACACGGGCAACCCTTGAGCAGCTCATCCGCACCATCGTCATACATCGTGCTGCACTTGACGCATTGGTGTGGCATTTTATGAGAGTCTCCTTATTTTCGCTTTTTCTTCTTTGACGATGAAGATTTATGGGTCAATAACTCTATCTTGTGAGGATTGCGCTTGATCTCCTTGACCACTGATGCAGGGCCCACGATGGTTAAACCGCTTCTTGTGCCTAATAGCTTGTTTGCGAGATCGTCTCTGGCCTTGGCCAAACCCTTGAGATTGCTTGAGGGGTCCAGCACGGCAAGCTCAATACCCTTGAATTCAGAGTTAATCTCTTCCATGGTGACTTTGATGAGCTCGGCTTCCTCTTCCTTGCTAAGACGTCCCTGCAAGAGCACGATCTTATCCTCTTTTGCAATATTGAGGATCTTGCGGATACGACCCACCGATGAGAGTCCTTCAATCTCCGAGTAGGGGATGAGTTGGATAGTGACCATTACTTAGCCACCCCAAAGAGCGCTTCATAAAACTGATCAGTGTTCTTGCCGTACTTGGCGCTGATACCTACCACAGGATACTGCGGGAAAGCAGACTCGATGCGCTTCATATTCGCCTTCTTGAGGTCGATCTTGTTTGCCACAATCAGAACAGGAATCTCCCTTGCGGCAAGATTGCCAATGATGGTGATATTGACCTGCGAGTATGGGTCCACCGTGGCATCTAAGACCACTAAGACCACGTCCATCTCATCAAGCCACCTGATGGACTCGATGACACCCTTTGTGGCTTCCTTCGCCCTTGCCTTGGCTTTCTTCTCGCTCATGCCCAGACGGATGAACTCCTCATAATCGATCTTGGTGGCGATACCAGGCGTATCGACGAGATTAAATGTAAGCTCCTGGTCATTGCGCTTGATGTTGAGCTGTTCCTTGATCATCACTTCTCTTGTTTCGTGAGCGATGTTTGAGACAGAACCCATCTCCTCGCCCAGCCAATCCTTACAGATCGTGTTTGCCAAAGTAGTCTTGCCGCCATTTGGGGGACCATAGAGACCGATCTTAAGCTGACGCTTCTTCTTGAACAGGCTCAGAAAGACCTTATTGATGAATGACTTGAAGACCGATAACATACCACCACACTCTTTGCGGAGATGAGCGCCGGGGGCTATTTATATCTTTCTTTCGAGACCCTTGAACGAACATTGAAACAGAGTCAATGGTCTCGAAGAGATGCTTTGAATCAATGTCAAAGCACTCTTTCAAAAGCACAACCACGTAATCATTCAGTTGTTTGAAGTTGGGTGGTGTTGAGGTTTAT
>DATDXB010000210.1:0-3123 GCA_035289465.1 Candidatus Nanoarchaeia archaeon | reverse complement strand
GGATCTTGGCAGGCTCTGTATAGACGCATTTCGCTTCCTTGGTGCCGGGATTTTGGCACTTGCCATCCATCTCGGGCTGAGCGATGCAGTCTGCGTCCTGGGCGCAGGCAGGGATGTCTTTGCATGCCTCATGCTGTGAGTCCATCGCCGCACAGAAAGCGCGCTGGAAGTCCAACGGCTCTCTGCCACCCTCATAAGGCTTGCCATTGATGAACATCGTCGGAGAGGCTCTTGCTCCTGCCGCATTGGTGCGTTTAATTGATTCTCTTAAGAGAGTCTTGCCCTCTTCGCCCTTGAAACAAGTATCGACTTTTGAAGCGTCAATACCCAGATTCTTCGCGCACGACTCCCAATTACCTGGAATCGCGCTGGGATTCTCATTCATGCATAAGATCAGATCGAGGTACTTTGCGCCACTGTGCTTCTCTGCACAGAGCTGGATGATGTCGCCGTCGGTCTCCTTCTGGCCGTGGAGCGACCTGAAGCCATCTCCGGCCTCATCAGCGATGAAGTCGATATTGAGATCCAAGGAATCGCCGAATTTCTTCGCGATCGGGATGAATGAGTTCTCGACCTGGACTCCGTACGGACATTGACTCATGACATAGGCGTCAAACTTGGCCTTGCCTGTGCCTGATAATGACACACCGCTTGGGCCCGCTGTCGATGATGAATCTCCTGGAGCTATCGCGGCGATCAAAGGACCTGCACAGCTTCCCAAAGTAAATATCGCGATGAAGACGAGAATCGGTATTGCTCTCATGATATGATTACCCCCGTTTACTGAAGAACTCACTCGAGGTTATTTAAAGGTTATGCATCTCTACACCTATATTATTTAATAGATATATTAGAGTAGCTATGTTTAAATAGTGCTGGTATCCAGAATCACCTATGCTCCTAAACACCTCAAATCCAGCCCTTGTGCGCAGATGCCACAGCACCCTCTCCTCCTTGCTTGCTCATCACCGACAGACATACCTCGACCTGTTCTTCTTTGAGAACGATATCAGACTCCAAGGACCGGACCTCAGCCCTCTTCTTGAGACAGGCATCCTGCGCAAGATCCGCGAGTCATATCGGGCAAACGTCCAAGTAATCCCCATCTCCGGACGCTTCATCTGCACCGACTTCTTTTACTCGCGCCACCGCCGCAAGGGTAAGACTTACTTCACCCAGCGCAACGGTGTTTGGGCCATCCTCCCTGAAGAGACACCAATCCTCGCGCAGCAAGCCCTAGTGAAGAATGGCGACACAGTCCTTGATCTTGCCTGCGGATCAGGGATGATCGGCATCTTCTGCGCAAAGAAGGCCAAACATGTGATCTGCAGCGATATCAATGCACGCGCTGTCCACTTTGCCCGATTCAATGCAATGCTCAATGGAGTAGACCATAATATGGAATTTGTCTTAGGAAACCTCTTTTCTGGTGTCAAGAAGCGAAAGTTCGACCTCATCATCTGGAACGGCCCTACAGTGGCTGTGCCTGTGAATCGAAAATACCCAGTCTATAGCTCGGGGGGAAGAGATGGGGCGGAGTTCACCAGACGGTTCATTGATGAAGCACCCACTCATCTGAGACCCAACGGTCGACTGCACTGGTATGATTGCGCCTTGGGAGATGACACCATGCCAGTGAGCCTACGATATCTCATCGAACGCTCCAAGAACAAGAAGGTCCGCATCACCTGGCGCTCGTTGACAAGAGCCCCCGTGTCTCTTGCCAAGACATTTGACGCGTTTGAGCGCGATAACTTCAACACCCTCCGCAAAGTCCCGCTCGCCTGCGAAAGACTCACGGCCAAGGAATGGCAACGATGGCTCGCCTACCTCGTACATCATGGGCTCACCCATCACTACTTCGCGTTGCTTGAGGTCATACCCTCCAAGCGATTCAGTGTCAAGAGGAAATTCCCACGACGAGATATCCGCACCAACAAATACCTCAACCACCCCTATTGGCTCTGGCAGAGCAAGAGTTCAGTGCTGCGCAATCTCAAGAAGATGGAGTCGTATGCGATGGGATTGCGAGAGTAAACTGCATTAAATATGCCTAAGTCCCCGAAATAATATCGAGAATGCCACGCGAGGGGGCCAATCGTGTAAAGCACGAATACAACATCCCCATCCCGATCACTGGAAAATCGGATGGACCCCCTACAATCTGGACCATTTTCTTTTGTCCGAACCATAGGATTTCCATATAGTGAATTGCACTGATTAGGTTACATGAATAGGTGCAATTCACAGATAGACAATTGAGTGTAAACGTAACACGATTAACTCAATTGTCTATATCATAGATCTCGGATGAACCCATCGTCCCATCCGCCAGTCCAAAATCAATCGTCCCCGAACTCTTCTTACCTGATGCCTCCACCAAGTCCTTTGGCAACATCAAGGCGCCACTGAAACCCGTATCGACGAGCGCATCGATCTCTCGGCCGAAGACCTCAAGAGTGACAAATGGCAAACCGAAGACAAAGTGACCTCTCATATCGCGAAGCCCCCTATATAGTAGGTTGCCCTTGCTCCCACGCGAAGGAAATAAAACTGCTTGTCTGGAAACCTTTCACGAGCCTTTTCGCAGGCTTCACCCGTATCCCTCCCCAAGAAAAATTCCCCGCTGTCGACTTCGATGGCAATGATTTTTCCATCTTGCCCGACAAGTTGCTCACGAATCCGGGCATAGATTGCCTGCGCCTTGTCTCTGTCTACCATGACCCTCTCCTTGGCAAGCCCCTTAAAATATGTATCTGGCGGTTTCCCGGAAAAGTTTCATCTAGCGCAAGCGTCCCAAAAGAGTAGGCTGCCCTTGCTCCTACCCTTAGTATATAGAAGATCTTATCGGGATGCTTCTTCGCGGCCAATTCGTGAGCCTCCGAGGTGGTCTTACCTAGAAAATAGTCCCCACTTTCAATGTCGATAGCCATCAGTTCCCATAGGCGGCCTTCGAGATGGGGCTTGGCCATCTCATAGATCTCCTTTGCTTTCTTCCAGCCTTGGTCCATATCTTGCTCCCGAGGGAGAGACACTAAACTGGGTCCGTGATTTTTGTGTGTGGGTTTGTAGTTTTCTCTTTTAAACAAGTCAGCCTCTCCTTCCTGTGGAGACATTTTGTCG
>DATDXB010000209.1:0-4913 GCA_035289465.1 Candidatus Nanoarchaeia archaeon | reverse complement strand
TCATTTCTTGACTGGCCCTAAGTGAGAATCCACTCCTTTTCAATCTCTTGACGCAGTTCGTCCAGGCGCTTGTAACTCTTGAACTTGCTTGACCGCTCAATAGCGCGAATCTTCTTGATAAACTCTAATCTTATCATACCAACAGGATACCGATGGTCCATAGGGAGATCTTGTAGGTCTTAAACCTTTCTCCGCATCGTTTAAATAGGGGTTTATCGAGCATTTCTTCATGGCCTTTTTACGCATCACCAACCACAAAGCGCTCCGCCTGATGGCCAATAGCCTTAGGCAATCGGTGATTTCCATGTTGACCTTGGCCAAGTCAGGGCATTCTGCCGGGTCGCTTGGCATGGCTGATGTCTTCACTGCGCTGTATTTCAATGTCCTGACCCACAAACCTGAATTGCCTGATTGGCATGGGCGTGATCGGGTGATATTGTCCAACGGTCACATCTGCCCGATTTTGTATTCCACTCTTGCTGAATGCGGATACTTTCCCAAAGAAGAACTGAAAACCCTACGACAGATCAACAGCCGATTACAAGGACACCCGCATCATGGATCGGTTCCAGGTGTTGAGACGTCAGGAGGACCTCTTGGACAAGGACTTGCTGTGGCTATTGGCACTGCGCTTTCCCATCTTGCGGACAAAAGCTCAGCTCGCATCTACTGTTTGATGGGCGACGGCGAACTTGATGAAGGCGTCTGCTGGGAATCCTTTATGCTTGCTGGCGCTCGGCGATTGCGCAATCTCTGCGTGGTCATCGATAGGAACAATATCCAAATTGATGGGAACACCGAAGAAGTCCTTGCGCTTGAGCCTCTTGCCGATAAATTGAGAGCCTTCAATTTCCATGTGATTGAAATCAACGGACACTCCATGTCCCATGTCATTGAAGCCTTTGAAGAAGCAAAATCAGTGTATGAACGCCCAACTGCGATCATCTGCCATACCGTACCAGGAAAAGGCGTCTCCTTTATGGAACGCGATTTTGAATGGCACGGCAAGGCTCCCACTCCTGAACAAGCTAAAGTGGCATTAATTGAACTTGAACATGAACACGAGGCGATCCTCGCCGAGAAATGACCATGACTGCCGTATCTACTATCATCAAAGACGTCTCCAAGGCGGAGAAATTACCTACTCGTGATGGCTTTGGCAAAGGACTTGTCGAATTGGGGGCGGAGAACCCTAAGGTCGTGACGCTCTGTGCTGACCTTACTGAGAGCACACGCGCACAATGGTTCAAGGAGAAATTCCCCACGCGCTTCTTTGAGTTTGGCATCACCGAGCAGACCATGATGGGCGCTGCCGCAGGATTTGCTTTATCGGGGAAGGTACCTTTTGCGTGTAGTTACGCCGTCTTCAATCCTGGACGAAACTGGGACTTTCTGCGTGTGAGCGTTTGTTACAATAATGTGAATGTCAAGATTGTGGGGGCGCATGCAGGCATCTCTGTCGGCGCTGATGGCGCGACTCATCAAGCGCTTGAAGATCTTGCATTGACTAGGGTTTTACCTAATCTGACAGTTGTTGTACCCTGTGATGCTGTTGAGGCTCGAAAGGCAACACTTGCTGTCGGCAGGCATGTCGGACCGTGCTATTTGCGCTTGGGAAGGGCCGCATCTGCTGTCGTGACGACTGAATCCACTCCTTTTACTCTGGGCAAGGCAGAAGTGTTCCGAGAGGGTAAAGACGTTTTACTTGTCGCATGCGGTATCATGGTCGCTGAAGCCATGAAGGCTGCTGAAACCCTTAGCAGAAAGAGGATTTCTTGCACTGTCTTGAATATGCACACCATCAAACCACTTGATACTTCTACACTCATTGAGTGGGCAAAGAAGAGCAAGGCCGTGGTGAGCTGTGAGGAACACCAGGTGAATGGTGGGTTAGGTGGGGCTGTCGCAGAAGCGCTTGGTTCCCATCATCCCTTGCCACTTGAGAGAGTAGGGGTGCTTGATGTCTTTGGAGAGAGCGGCAGTCCTGAGGATTTGATGAAGAAATATGGGCTTACGGCAGAGCATATCGTCAGCGCTGTGCAGAAGGTCCTTGGGAGGCGATGAAATTGGGAAAATTTCATGCCTCGAAATGCGTAGCATTTCGGAGGAAGAAGTAGATGGCAAAGAAGAACAAGAATAAAGTGGCACATCGTCCTATGAAGAAGGCAGTCTCAAAGAAAACCAAGAAGATCAGCAAGGCTCACAAACCCACACCTAAACATCACAAAGTCCACAAGTCGCCAGAGCGTAAAGCAAGTCCTCCTCGCACGGTGCACTCCCGCTCAAAACACGCCCTACGCAGCTGCTCTATCTGCGGCTATCGCATGCTCCATCTGCACGAACGCTGTCCCATGTGCAAGAAATGCTCTGTGTGTAAGAAACCGCTTTCGGAATGCGTCTGCTATGAAGGGCAGTAAGTTTTTATGATTTCAAGTGCTTGAGCGTGATGAGAAGGAATTGTGTCTGGAGCTGGATCATATTTTCTATGGGAACCGTCTTGTATGTCGAATGTTTACTGATGAACCCTTCAATATTTTTAATTTCTTTATCAACATTTGTTTTTGCCGATTGTATCTCTTTTATATGTCCACTCTCATTGAGTAACCTGAACAGTTCACCATATCTGAGCGCATAATAGAATCTACTTATGACTTGTGCGGTGAATGTTTCTGCGATCGTAGCATGCCAGTCATAGGCCTCTTTTTTGGCATTCCTCCGTTCGAGCTCAATGCCATTGCAGGCATTTGTCACATAGGTGGTTAAGGTGTCAAAGAATACCGATTGCTTATTGATGCCCGGGAGCATCAGCGTTTCTTTGATGAACCTGATCAGTTTTTCGCGTACCGTAAGATCATCGATAATGTTCTGCCGTCGTGTCCTCGTATCACTATGGGTATCTTGGGTCTTTGGGTCAAAAATATAAGGTACTTCTCCAACAAGTCCAAAGGAAGCGGGGTTGATTGTCCGGGCATATGCCTTGCTAGTGGTCCCATGATAGATTGATGATACGGGATCTTTTCCATTAGACTTAACAAATTCATAGTAGTCTTCAAATCCAAAATCGAGAAAAAAGGGCTTTTGGAGCTCCTTCATGAATGCTTCTTCTGGCTCTCCTAAATCTAGAGGAATGCCCAGCTTATGACACAGCTTTATGACCTCCTCATAATATTGTCCAGGCATCGGCCTTGAAACAAAGAAGTATGCACCTCCAAATCCAGCATTATGGATCGGATAGACCACGTCAGGTCTTATACGTTTGATCAATTCCGCCAAGGCCCGAACGTGTGCTGGACTGTCTTGGAAAACGAAATCCTTGTACTTGACGGGAAAGGACCAATCAGTCTGCATACAGGGTTTCCCGCGATAAAAATGCCGGGCATATTTATCGATGGTGAATGGTCCTTTGAACCACCCCTGGTTAAGCATCGCACCATCCGGATCGGCGCAAGGTATCACATACCAGGTGAAGGAATTCTCAAGAACAGGATCGGACTTGATACGTTCGATAAGATCTAAACAAGTCAAGGACCCTATTGGTTCATTAGCATGGGGAAATCCGAACACTAAGATTGTCCTCTTGCCTGTGCCGACTTTAGAACACAAGATATCTCTTCCTGACTCACTTTTTCCAATGGTGAATGGCACACTTATTGACCTTAAGGAATCGTCCAGCTCATCGACCGTCAAAAATTCTGTAAACATCATGTTGCTTCAAAAGAGCGAGAAGATAAAAAACTTCTGTTAGACTCACTTAGCAATCACATCAGCACAAGCATACCTATCCGTGCCACTCTCAATCTCCTCGCAATAGGAAGAGTCAGCAGAAGCCTTGGCGATAGCGGCAAAGCACTTGTCTTTTTCATTTGTTGTCAACAGATTAGTGCATAACGAGGTATCTTCATTCTCTGCAGCAAGATTGGTTACACACCAAGAAGCTACCGCTGCAATCTCTTCCACTGAGCCATAGCCCTCAAAACATCCGGCGAGCTTGTCGCCATACTTGGCTTTGAGAAATGCGGGGATAGTCATATCTAACTTGGTCTTCGGAGCTTCATAGTCAGCAGGGCGCTCTTCTGGCGCTGGTATCGCTGTTTCCTGCGCTTGATCCTGAGCCTGTTTCTCCTTTAAGAAATCATCAAAACCCGCTTGCACCTCATCGGGTGTGTCAGGAGTGGAGGGTTTTGATGAACAGGCACTGAGGAGTAGTAGGAGGCACAACACTATGGTGATGAGCATGTGACGCATGCACTTAGACGTGATAGAGGGATATAAATTCTTTACGATGATGGACCTGTCACTGTCACGAACTTGGCCGATCTCACTGTCTTCATCGCGACCTCTGATCGCTGCCCAATTCCTCGCTCATCGACAGTGATGAAGCCATTTGCTCCTTCGTAATCTTTGATGGAGGATAGTTCTACCTTAATGCAATCTTCATTGGAGGCGCATATCGAAATGGCCTGCGCAAGGAGCCTGTAACTATCATAGGCATTTGCAGCATAAACACCTGATTCGATCCCATAAGCGTCGATAAACTTCTTCTTGAAGGCCGATTTCACTGGCAGGTCACGGGGGTCTTCAGGATAGGTGAAGACGACCTGTTCTGCAGTGTCTTTGAGAGTTTCAAGCACCGCTGGATCCTGAAAGAGACTCCAGGTGAGCAGGTCTGCTTTGAGGCCTAATTCTGTGCTCTGTTTGGTGATACTGATCAGATTTGAGGCATAACCCATCATGTAGATAGCGTCAGGTTTGCTAGTAGCTTGACACGATAATTATGAAACATTTGAAAAACCTGAGGCTCAAAAGATTCTCAAACGATTTGAATTTCATTACACCCCAAAACATGCGAGCTGGCTCAATGTTGCCGAGATTGAAATTGGCGTAATGGACACAGAATGTACAGCACGACGAAT
>DATDXB010000208.1:0-4259 GCA_035289465.1 Candidatus Nanoarchaeia archaeon | reverse complement strand
TGGAAAAATGTCGCCAGGAATGGAGGAAGGGTTAACACATAAATTATGGACGTGGGGGAACTTTTTGCATTGGCAATTGAGAGCCATATATTAGGACAGTGCCAGATTATAGGTTCTTGTTCAAAGGAGGACAAATGCAAGGACGGTAGTATTACGAGAAATGTTATGGTCTTTTTGAGGGATTCTCAGGGTAATCACATTCTCCAAGTGAGATCCATGATCAAGAAATCCTGGCCCGGATCATACGATCCTGCAGCGTGTGGTGACGTTGAGTTGGGGGAAACTTACCAACAGGCAGCGCATCGCGAGCTTGGCGAAGAATTAGGGATTCAATGCACATTGAGGATGGTGGCAAAAAAGAGAAGGACTGTCTGTTACAAAACAGATACTCGTCAGGTTTTTACTGGCTTTTTCTTAGGGGTCTATAATGGGGACTTCTCCCCGAACAAGGAAGTTGATCGAGTGGAGAAAGTGCCGCACGAGAACTTTGAACGTATGATCTCTGAACGCGCGAAAGGAATTGAGGATTACTTGGTGGAGGAAGTAGCCATTATGAGATCCTATTGGAGTGTATAGTCTGATGGGCGTTTTCTCACCATGATCCACAAAAAAATCCTTTCCATAATCATCATCGCTCTCTTACTTGCGAATATGATCCTCTTTGGGTTGGGCAAGGTGTCGATACTCACATTCTGGCTCGTGATTGGCGCAGGGTTTCTTCTTGCGAAGTTTGTACTGCCTAAAGTGGAATGAAAATAAAAGACGCCGGCGCGGGGAGATTCAACTCGCGGAGGACCGCAAAGTATTTGAACCCCGATATCCCAGAGGGAAACCAGGGTCTTAACCTGGCGGGCAACCGGATTGCCCAACGCCGGCATCTTTTGGCGCGTTTTGCGCCGTCTTTCTTTGATTCAAGCTTCTTAATCGCACTATCGTGAGGAAATCCGAAATGTTTTCGACCAGAGCGAAAATCTATAGGGTCTGGCCGAAAAGATTTCAGAGAAACCCCATGAATCCGAAAAAACAAGTGACATCTTCGAAAAAACAAAGGGTCGATAAGTTTTAAATACACACTCACGTGCCCTCCTCTTCATGACGCAGGCCGAAAAGCAAGTCACCATCACACTGCCGGATGGCAAGACATTCAAGGTGCATAAGGGCACGTCTGTTCTTGACGCGGTAAAGGTGAATATCGGTGAAGGTCTGGCAAGGGCGGCATTAGCTGCAAAAGTAAATGATGCGCAAGTGGATCTGGATTTTAAGCTCGAGAAGGACGCGACATTGACAGTCCTCACATTCAACGACAAAGATGGCAAAGAAGTCTTCAGACATTCAACAGCTCATGTCTTTGCTTTGGCGATTCAAGAGCTATATCCCCAAGCGAAAAACACGATAGGTCCCGCTGTTGAGGAGGGATTCTATTACGATTTTGACGACCTCAATATCAAACCAGAGGATTTCGAGAAGATCGAGAAGAAGATGGCTGAGATCGTCAAGCAAGATTTCAACTGCACAAGAGTGGAACTCACTCTCGAAGAAGCAAAGCGCATCTTCAAGGACAATCCCTACAAATTGGAGATGGCGCAAGAATTCTCCCTAGGTGGCAACAAACTATCTGCATACAAGATAGGTGACAAGTTCATTGACATGTGCCGTGGTCCTCACGTCCCGTCGACAGGGTACATCAAGGCCTTTAAGCTCACCAAGATAGCAGGTGCATACTGGCGCGGCGATGCCAAGAACAAACAGCTCACCAGGATTTACGGCATCTCTTTTCCGAAAGCCAAGGAACTCGAGGATCATCTCAAGCTGCTCGAAGAATTGGAAAAACGGGATCATAGGAAGATAGGGCGAGAGCAGGGTTTGTTCTTGTTCTCAGAGTTAGTGGGTGGTGGCTTACCCTTGTGGACACCGAAAGGGACCATCCTGAGGACATTGCTGGACGAGTTTGTCTGGGAATTGCGTAAACAAAGAGGATATCAAAAAGTCACTATTCCTCACATCACAAAAAAAGACTTGTATGTCACGAGCGGACATTGGGCGAAGTATGCCGATGATTTGTTTAAGGTAAAGACCAGAGAAGGGCATGAATTTGCGATGAAGCCCATGAATTGTCCCCACCATACACAGATCTATGGCTACAAGAAAAGGAGTTATCGCGAGCTTCCACAGAGGTATGCCGAAACAACCATGGTGTACCGAGATGAGCAGAGTGGTGAGTTGTCAGGTCTCTCAAGGGTTCTTTGTATCACTCAAGACGATGCGCACGTGTTTTGCAGGGAGTCTCAGGTGAAAGAGGAAGCCTACAAAATATGGGATATCATCAATACGTTTTATGGTGCTTTTGGCTTTCACCTCAAAGTCCGTCTGTCGCTCCATGATCCGACAAAGTTTGAGAAATATGTAGGGACAAAGGAGAAGTGGGTCATGGCTGAGGATCAGCTCAGGGACTGGGTCAAAGAACGTAAGGTTGAAGCTGTAGAAGCTCGTGGAGAAGCTGCATTTTATGGTCCGAAGTTGGATTTCATGGCCCAGGATTGCCTAGGGAGGCAATGGCAGGTCGCGACACTTCAAGTCGACAGAAGCATGCCGGAGAGATTTAATCTGTTCTGCATCAATGAGAAAGGGGAAGAGGAGAGGATCGTGATGATCCACGCGGCAATCATGGGGTCAATTGAAAGATTCACCTCAGTGCTCATCGAGCATCTCGCAGGAAAGTTCCCTCTCTGGCTCTCGCCAGTGCAAGCTAAGGTGCTTACTATTGTTGACAGGGTGCAGCCCTTTGCAGAAGAGGTTATCAAGAAGCTCCAGGATGCAGGCATCCGCGCTGAAGCTGATTTTGATCCCGCCACTCTCAACAAGAAAGTCAGGGATGCTCAACTAGAGCAGGTGCCCTATATCTTGGTCATCGGCGAGAAAGAGGCCGAGAAGAAGACGGTCAATGTCCGCACACGCGATGAGAAAGTACATGGCGATATGCCTGTCGATGAACTCATCATTAAACTCAAAGAAGAGATCACGTCAAAGAGGCTCAAGTGACCATGAAGTCGATCTACGTTGCACTCTTCATCGCGCTCGCGTCGGTCTTCATCGCTTCCTGCGGCGGTTCTGATGACCCTCAAGTGGATGTCGCAGGGGCATTAGTCACTGAGACTCCGAACATCAGCGTCGAGCAAAAGGAGCCTGAGATCGGCTGCAAATTCGACAATCCTTCTTGTGATGCGAATTCCACGTGCATAGATGATCAATGCATCCAGAATCTTGGTTGTATGTATGAGAATCCGGAATGCACACTCAATGAATCCTGCGTGGACAATGTCTGCGTGCGCAAACAAGGCTGTGACTATGACAATCCTATGTGCAATAATGGCTTGAAGTGTATCGATAATAAGTGCATATTTGCAGTGGGATGCAATTGGGACAATCCTCCGTGCAATACCACCACGCAGATCTGTCAGAATAACGAGTGCGTCCCAAAGCCCGGCTGTCAGAACAATAACCCCTCCTGTACATTTGGCCAGTTCTGTCAGAATAACAAGTGTATCGGCACGGCGACGGGTGTCATTGGCCACCCTGAGAAGAATGATATGTGGGGCGAATTGCAGACCGTTGAAGAGTCTGGTGTGGACCTGGGCAAGCAGAAGGATTAGGGCGTTTTCTGGCGAGAAGTTTGAATTAGTCCTAAAATCAAGTCAAACTTCTCTAAGAAAACTTGGCATCCTGAATAAAGGCTGCTGATATCCCTCAATCGATAGAAGCCGAGACTTATGCCCAGTTTTCTGGTGTTTTCGATGATTGTTTATAAGTGGGGGGCATCCTGGGGCTCTTGAGGACAAGTATCGCCTTAGGGATTTGATATTGTCACTGTAGAGTGCTCACGATGCCCATGTCTCGAATTCAAGCTCCTCAGGCCGTATATCGTACACCTGCGCTATTTGCAGGTGTTGAACGGACACAAGGTTTATAATGCGTCTTGGAAGTCCAATAGGGGTCTAGACCCTTAGGGTTCTGGGACAAAAAACAACTGAAGAAACCGTCATGGTTTTGAAAGTATGGCAACCAACAACATTGGAGGTGTTGAGATGAGATTTTTACGAAATGCCATGAAGCGGATCGGCGCGTTTGCGACTGGTTTGTCCTTTGTCGGGGCGACTGTGTTAGGTGCGAGTGCTGCGGCCGATTTAAGCGCGTATCCCGGGTTTTTACTTGCGGATGGGCAATTTAATGGATTGTTCGTGGTTGGCGATAATGCCGCTGCG
>DATDXB010000207.1:0-19390 GCA_035289465.1 Candidatus Nanoarchaeia archaeon | reverse complement strand
TCCTCGATGGATGGGGATATCGCGCACAGAAGAAAGGAAACGCGATTGCCCAGGCAAAGACTCCTCGATTTGATGCGTTGAATAGGAAATTCCCCCACACCCTTCTTGAGGCATCAGGACCTGCTGTGGGCTTACCCAAAGGCGTCTTTGGTAATTCTGAAGTCGGGCACTTGACAATTGGCGCTGGACGTGTGATCGAATCGCATCAAAGCCGCATCGATAAGGCGATACGCAATGGCAGTTTCTTTCGTAATGAGCAATTGCTCAATGCTATCACTCATGTCAAGAAACGCAAAAGTACCTTGCACGTGATCGGATTGTTAAGTGATCGCGGGGTGCACGCTGATGATCGACACCTTCATGCGCTTCTGAGGTTATGCAGACAGAAGGGGCTCAAGAAGGTCATCGTCCATCCCATCCTTGATGGGCGTGACACTCCTCCAAAGTCGGCCCTGAAGTACCTGCGACGCCTGCACGGTGTCATGAAACGCACCGGCGTCGGAACGCTTGGCACCCTCATGGGACGCTACTACGCCATGGACCGTGATAATCGCTGGGATCGCACAAAGAAGGCTTATGAGGTGCTGACTCTTAATGGAGGCTATGATTGCGATCATTGTCGGTGGCCAGCCGCTCTCAATTGGGTCCGCTTCCAATATTCTCGGCGCATCACCGATGAATTCATGCCCCCCTTGACTTCTGCGGAGAAGGGAATATCTTCGAGTGATGCTGTGGTCTTCACGAACTTTCGTGAGGATCGGGCGCGACAATTGACGCATGCTTTTGTAGATAAGAATTTTGATCATTTCAAACGACCCCTACTCAAGGACATGTTCTTTTGCAGTTTCACCTCGTATGATCATGAATTGCATAATCCTGTGGCTTTTCCTTTACTTAAGATTTCGGATACTTTGGGAGAAGTCTACGCGCGTGCCGGACTCAAGCAATTACGCGTCGCAGAGACAGAGAAGTACGCGCATGTCACCTATTTCTTCAATGCGCTGAGAAAGGAGGCATTTTCGCGCGAGGACAGAGTGCTTGTGCCTTCGCCTAAAGTTGCGACTTATGACCAGACACCTGGGATGAGCGCGCGTAAGATCACCGATGTGGCCTTGAAAGCGATCAAGGGATTGCGCAAGAACAAGTATTCACTTATCGTCGTCAATTTCGCTAACGCTGATATGGTGGGACATACGGGCGATATGCATGCGACTCGTCGCGCTGTTGAGATTGTCGATGGATGTGTCGGGCAATTGGTCGATGCATCCTTGAAATCTGGCGCTGCGGCAATCGTGACTGCAGATCATGGCAATGCCGAGCTGAAGTTAGCGCCATATGAGACATCGCATACACATTCTCCTGTGCCGCTGATTGTGTGTGATCCTGCACTGCGAAAGAGGAAGCTACGGCAAGGGGGTCTTTCCCAGGTAGCTCCGACCATCCTTGCAGTTTCAAGTGTTAAGAAACCATCTGGGATGAGTTCGAAGCCTCTATTCTGAGCTCAGCTTTTTATAAGTCTTGGCCGCCAGATAGCCCTATGGACCAGGCTAGACTCATCGATCAATGCGCATTCAAGTATGTCCTACCTGAAGCTCTTAGGTCCACAGACTACACCACTGCGCAAGTGATGGTGGAATTTGAGGCATTTGCGGCCAGACAGACCCATTACCGAAACGGCAAGCCTGGCTATGTCCTTGCCCTTGTCGCAGCGGATAGATCGCTCTTTAGGCTTGAACATGCATTTGAGACTGTTGACCAGTATAGTAATGGCCAAGGGTTTATAGGAATACCCGAGGCGGTCGCCTCTAAGTTGCTGCTTGCGGCCGGAAAACGAGGAGGGGCGCAGATAGACTATCTTGCCTTAAAGGGAGAGGATAAGGACTCCATGAGGCATTGGTTTTACGTGTTCAAGCAGCGCTATGGAGCGGTTGCGGAAGCTGCTGGACTTCGCATCAAGAACGGCTCAAGCCACATGCGGATATCTCCTGGCGAAGGTGAACCTCGATTCACCATCAAGCTTTCCCAATCAGACCCCTCAGAATTATTCTTGCAGCTGCTTGCCTCCTATGCTCAATCCTCAGTCGAGAGCCGACTCAAATTTCTCCAGAGGAAGGGGTTGACAAATTACTTCAGCTCCCTTGATGAATCCCACAGATTCCAAGCGTATCTTCCCACTACATTGTGGTTCCTCCAACACCCAGCTCAAGTGTTGGATCTAAAGACCCCGCCCTACTTCCGCGCGCTCTCAGACTGTTTCGTAAAGACCTTGCTCAAGGAAGCATTTGATGAGTTCCCCGATTACTTTGAGGGCCGTGACCTTGACACACTCAAGAAAATCCTCAAGGCGCGTCACAAACGAGCATTCCGCAAAGCAGGCTTTGATCGATCATCCTCACGTGTCCAACTTGTCATGACTGATCGATGGAATCTCTTAGAGACCCGTCTTGATTCCCTATTGGGCAAAGATTCCCCTTCGGGAGCAACTTCCATGGATATCATCCGCGATCGTTTGGGATATGCTTCTGAGACTGACATCAATTTAGTGTATACTGCCCTGGAGATGCCGCAGGCTCAGGTAGATCTCATCACACGCGATCAAGATGTCAAAGATGGAGTCATCCTCGCAAACACGTTCCTTTCGAGTCTTGGTGAGATCACCACAAGTTCAGATGCCGAGCTTAGCGCCTCTGCAAGCGCAGATGATCTTGATGCCTTGCTTGTCGCAGATGAACGACGCGCAGAACTCCATGGCTACTTCATGCATAGACATCATATGCATAAGGCTATGCGCTGGACTGACCCCTATAGCGATTCTCGACGCAGGCCACGACCAAGGCGCTGAATACCTTTTTAAAGTCCCTGGGCTTTTGAACCTTGGATGACTGAGCTTGACATCGTTTTTGCCACTGGCAAACCTTATGGGATAGATGAAGCCCTTTCTATCTATACCTCTAAGGTAGATATCAGGCATTCCCTTCCTGTCCGCTGTCAGTTTGGATGTGAACATTTCGGGCAGAATTGGTCCTGTCCGCCACGCTCAATTGATTTTGAGAAGACTAAAGCGTTGTTGCTTGAGTATAAACGAGCTATATTGGTTATTGGAAAAGAAGGGAAGATGGATCTGAAGACCTTTCGCGAAGCCATGGTCGATATCGAACAGAAGTTGATCTTGAATGACTTTCCTAAGGCCTTTGCTCTGGTGAATGGACCTTGTTTACTTTGTGATGTGTGTACGGTAAAAGAGGGCAAACCCTGCCGCTTCCCTGACAAGTTAAGGCCTTCGCTTGAGGGTACGGGAATTGATATCGTCTCTACTGCTCGCAAGTTCAAAAGAAATATTGATCAGCCGATAAAGGGGATTCGGTTTCCTAGCTTGGGATTGATTCTGCTTGAGTGATTTTTCTAATTATCCGGAAATCTTTCAGAAATTTTGAGAAAGACATAATAAGGGGCTTGACTAGGGAGTATTGATGGTAGAGCGATTTGAATCAAGAACGAGTCTCAATAATCGATGGGTATTCATAAAGATGGCAAACCTCCATAGCCTTCCTAAGGAGGATCTTGAAAAGATTATCGCAGAGATGAAGAAACATGGCACAACACATTGAGACCGGAGTCTTTTCCCTTGTCATTCGCAGTGTGCTTGGTCCAGATGGAAAAGCGGATCATCAGATCCATGCAGCGAATGAAGGGGTAGACCCTGCGGTTCTTATCATGCACCTTAAAGGGTTCTTACAATCTGAAGAAAGAGACTTCTTCAAACGCTTTGATAAAGATTCTAACCGAGAGAGCGCTTAGACCTCATATGACATTCTGGGCACAATCTTAGAGGCTGGAGTCTAAGCATCATTTTAGCCTTGGAGTCCCTATACACATCACTATGATATGCCTTATCGGGGTGTCGATTAACGTCAACAAATGTTTAAATAATGGCCTGGGGGCTTGGTCATGATGGAACCCGTCATCTGTGTCAAGGGGCTCAATAAGACCTTTCGTTCTAAGGCTAAAGCGCCAGGATTAGCCGGAGCTTTGAAGGGCATCTTCTCCTTTAAGACCAATGAAGTCTTGGCGGTAAAGGATGTGTCGTTTTCTATTGCTGAAGGGGAGTTAGTTGGATTTATCGGACCTAATGGGGCTGGAAAGTCCACGACTATCAAGATGCTGACAGGGATATTGCATCCCTCTTCTGGAGAGATATCCGTGCTTGGATTTCACCCCCAGAATGAACGGGTGAAGCTTGCGTATAAGATCGGGACTATCTTTGGACAGCGCCAGCAATTGTGGTATCACCTGCCAGCTATCGACTCCTTTAATTTGTTCTCCAAGATCTACGAGTTGGATCAAACGGAGTACAAACAACGGCTTGATGAACTTGTTGGGCTCTTTGAGATCGGGCCATATCTGCATACTCCTGTGCGCAAGCTTTCCTTGGGACAAAGGATGCGCTGTGAATTTGTGGCGTCGTTACTCCACAAGCCCAAGGTCTTGTTCCTGGATGAACCTACAATCGGCTTGGATATTGTCGCTAAACGGACGATGAGGGAGTTGATACGTACGCTCAATAAAAAGGAGAAAGTGACGATCATCTTGACATCGCATGATTTGGATGATATCGAAGAGTTATGTGAACGCGTGATCATCATCAATGACGGTCGTATCCTCTTTGACGGCCCTATGGAGACCATCAAGAAACGCTTGAAATACAAGATGGTCCGCTTGTTGTTTGAGAAGCCGCCAGAGAAGATCCCTGTGCTCAAACATGTCAAGATCCTCAAGCGTGAACCTTCACGTATCGACTTGAAGGTGGATAGGACGAAGACCTCGGTTCGAGTCGTGCTTGACGCTTACTTGAAAGCCTGCAAAGTCTCAGATCTTGAGGTCGAGGAAGCACCTATCGAGGAAGTGGTAGAGCAGTTCTACAAGAAGACTACGAAGTGATTGTCATGGGCATGATGAAGTACGCAGAGATCATCAGGATCGACCTGATAGAGAAAGCCACGTATATCTGGAACCAATTGGTCTGGGGCATGATCATGGCCATCATCATCTTCATCTTTGTGCATATCTGGAAAGCGATTTACTCAGGTCAGACCATCATTGAAGGCTTCACACTACCCCAGATGATCTGGTATCTTGCGATTGCCGAGACCATGATGTTCGCTTTGGGCATGGACTTTATCGAACGCATAGGCGAAGAAGTGCGCACAGGAGTCGTCGGCGTCACCTTGCTTAAGCCTGTCAGCTATGTCGGTAAAGAATTCGCCCAAGTCATGGCAAATTTCCTCTTTAAGTTTGTCGTCATAGGCGCCATAGGCCTTAGTGTCGCCCAGGCAATGATCGGCACCATTGTGCTTGATATCCGGACCATCCCCTTCTTCTTATTGTCTGCTCTGGGGGCTTGTATCCTTAATTTCCTCATCATCTGCTCGCTTGGACTTGCGGCTTTTTGGATGGAGGATTCAAAGTCCATGTTCTTCATCTACCAAAAACTGATCTTTATCCTTGGAGGTATGCTCGTACCTATTGAAATCTACCCTTCATGGATGAGCTCCTGGCTCGTCTATTTTCCCACTTCATTTCTGATCTATTCGCCTGCGAAACTCTTTGTCAATTTTAGTTGGGAACTCTTTTATCACACGATCATAGGACAATGTATCTGGACGCTCTTCTTCGGGATGGTCTTGTGGTTGGTCTATCGCCAAGGTATCAAGAAGGTGACTATCCATGGGGGTTAAGGGACTCTGGGGATTCATCGCTGAATCTTACAAACTGCAGATCGCCACGATCTTGGAATATCGAGCTAGCTTTTTGTCGCAGACTATTGGTATGTTCCTCAATGATTTCTTCTGGATCTTCTTTTGGTATATCCTCTTTAATCGGTTTGAGTCTATCAATGGATGGGATTTCCATGATGCGTTGCTGATGTATATGGTCATCACGGGTTCTTGGGCACTCGCGAATCTCTCCTTTTCCAATGTCAATGCATTAGCGAGCATGATCGAGAACGGACAGTTGGATTACTATCTCACCCTGCCCAAGCCAGTACTGCTTCATGTCCTCATCAAGACCTCCTATTCAAGCGCAGGTGATCTCTTATTTAGCATCGTTCTCGCGGCGTGGATCTTGGAACTCTCCTCGATCCCCCTTTACCTCTCTGTATTGATTTCAGGCGCTCTCATATTCCTTAGTTGGGGGATCCTTGTCAATTCCATCACGTTTTGGGTCGGACGCTTTGAGTCCGCTGCGAAGGCCGCACGCGACACCCTTATCATCTTTGCAGGCTATCCCTTTTCAGTCTATTCCGGAATGACCCGTTTTGTCCTCATGTTCCTGATCCCCGTAGGCATGATCATCGGGATTCCTGTCGACTTATTCCAGAATTTCAGCTGGGAATGGTTCTTGCTCTTATGGGTGTTCACTGCAGCGTTCTTCTTGCTGTGCGTATCGTTCTTCTACTTGGGATTACGACGCTATAGCTCAGGCAATACGATGGGGATGCGAGGATAGTGTGAGGGTGTCTACCTCAGATACACCTCGATCTCTTCTCTCTTGCGTGGATTGAGTGATACGTGAAGGCCGTATGATGTCGGTTTTGGCATCAAGATGTCTTCTTTGATGAGGTCGGTCACAGCCTCCTTAACGTCACCTTTGAAGTGAGGGGGAAGACCTTTTTTCAGGTTTTCAATGTCTGTGTGTCTTCCACCGATATAGCCATGATGGAACAGTTTTTTGACAATGAATCCTTTGAGTTGGGTCTGGAGCATCTTCGGCATGAATCCGTCCGCACGTCTTTACATACCTACTGATTACAATAATTGTAACTAACTATACCAAAAAGTATTAATACTGGCGTTATTTACTATCCGTATGGATGAACAATCAATCTTTTTGAAGACCTTTGGAGATTACCCCTTGATCAGAATACTTGACTTTCTCATATACTCTCGGGATTTTGATTATCCTATCACTGACATCGCCAAGAACGCAAACGTCAATTTTCAGACACTCAAGAAATTATGGCCTGCTCTAGAACAGGATAAGCTTGTCATCTCGACGCGAACACTTGCGGGAACGACGCTCTATAAGATTAACATCAACAATCCTGTGGTCAAGAAAATCATCGAGCTCAACGACTTTCTTTGTTGGCAATATGCGGAGAAACTTGGGACGGAACAGGAGATTACGGCTTAACGCTGACGTTCCTGAGCTTCTGCAAGTAATCTATCCAATTCCAAGGTCACAATGATCCAGCCTTGCGCTTGGCCGCCTCTTACGAATGCAGCAGGCCTTCTGCCGCCTGTGGGGAAGTCGATGACTAATTGAGCTGGTTCGTTATCATCATCGAGCTGGAACAAGACGCCGAAAGGAGTCATACCCTTGCGGATCCTGTCTTTGTCTTTCTCCAAATCAAGTGTGCTTGAGGTGGGGACTTCGAGGTTGATGTCTCCATTGTCTGAAACGATATTGATATCCACTTCCTCATCTGATGTCGCTTCGTCAAAGAGGCGTTTAGGAGTGTGGAAGTCCAAATTGAGAGTTGCGCCTGCGGTGTTGCCTATCTGGATCCTGCCGCCGCCCAAAATCACGATATCGACCTTGTCAGACTCGAAATTGCCGTCGTTGTCTAAGTCGATCACTATGCTGTTTGGAGAAGCGAGATCGACAAAGAAATCATATTGGTTGCCGCCCACATTCAAGATGCCCTTGCCTGTGGCAGTGTCAAAGGGTTCTGATCTGCTTGCGCCGGACAAATCGACAAAGTAAGCTGTGCCTCCTGAGACGTCGGCATCGTCGTATTCTAGGACATTACTTGATGCCTTGATATCTGTGCCGCTCGTCACGACAAATAAGTCGCCTTGCGCGATATCAAAGTCCGCGTTATTTGCGCCTTCGCGGACATGGAGGGTCCTATCACTGTCGCCTAAGCGCAAAGAACCGCCCACATTGACTGCGAAGGGGAAGTAGTACGATTGGCCTCGGTTATTGGTGAACGCCATCTTGTACTCGTCATCGCCTGAAGGCTTGAAGAGCACGCCGTTACCTGAGAGACGGGGAGCTGACGGGACTGCCGCTGAACCTACGCCTCCCTTGAGCCCGCCGTAAATGATCTCAAAATAGGGATTAAGCATGGCTGAAGGATCGCGGATGATCTTTCGTACGCCACTTCGAGGAGGCACCAGTACATCGCCTCCTAGTTGACTATCTGCTTCTAATCTGTAGACCATACTGCTGATCCTGACTCTGCTTGATGAGGTCGTGCCGACGATCTTGACATCGCCTTGCACCGTCCTGCCACCGACCTCGACTTTTGATGTGAACACTTGATCACTGATATCATCTGAGAATTGCACAAAGCTGGGACCCACAAGTCTTAAGGTGACTGTATTGCCGCTCACTTCTGCTCTTGCGAACATGTAATCTCTACCTAAGATATTGATGCGCTCGTCTTCTAAATCGACTAATCTGCCGTCTTCTACGCGGGATTCTAATGCAGGAGAGAAAATACCCTCCCACTCAAATATAGGATCATTGCGCTCAAAGGTCATGAAGTCCCCCACTTGACCTCGCTGGTCCTTGACGTAGGTGATCTGGCCTCCAGTGAAACCTGCGTTCCTATTTGAAAGTCTTAAGACTTGGCGGTAATCTGAACTACCTGCGTCCGTGTGGATGGTCTGATCGCCTAATGATTCTAGGTTTTGGCCTGTCAAGGGAGGGATCTCATTGTCAAAGACGGTCCCTAAGTTGATGTTGGACAGGACAACGGTGTCTGGGAATACTGTTTTTGGCGCTTTGAAGGCCAAGACGGTGATACTATTGAGACCCTGATTCTGGGTCACGAAGAAAAGAGCTATTGCGGAAAGGGCCATCACCAGAATGAACGCTATGACTTCTGCTGAAATCCTACGGTTGGCCACGTGATTCTTCCCTCAAAGAGGCTATATATACTTTTTGCCGATAGAAACGTTTAAGACTTTGAATTCGCAGGACTGTTATTATGGACAAGAAAGCAGGCTTCTTACAGGTCTTTGGCGACACACCCACTCTTCGGGTGCTTGACTTCCTGTTGGTCAATGATGATTTTGATTATAGTATGACGGATATCGCCGATCTCTCAGGACGGGGATATTCTACGCTAAAACTCTTCTGGCACACCATGGAATCCGAAGGCATAGTCACGCTGACACGTACCATTGGTAATGCAAAAATGTACCAACTCAATAGTGCCAGCCCTGTCGTGAAAAAACTCAAGGACCTCTATTGGACCGTGACCAAGAAGGGTGTGCATGAGGCATTACATGAAGAGATCACTGTAGACAATTAGGCTTGGGCTAGTCATGGAGTTCTTCGAAAAATTTCTGAATAAACACAAGAATTCTTACTTACTGTTCTCTGCGAGAGTGGGTCTCAATAAACGATACGCAGATACCACTGCCACCAGTAATCCTATCGTGCCCACGAGAACTCGATCATTGTGCCTTCCGATACCCAAGCCCCAGGAGATGATGAGCTTTGGGGGCAAGAATAAGAAGAGCAGGGCGAGGATTGCGCCGATGACTAGGCACCAGATCGCTGTTTTTGTGCTCATGCGCTTGCCTCTGTCAAGGAATATGCGATGCCGAGGAGGATTGCCCGTACGACGCTATCAAGTAGGGAGAATGACCAGCCAGCCATCCACAGAGTCAATCCCCCTGCAAGGCCGATGAGGAGCATTGAGGCACCCAGATGGATCCATCCTGAAGACCAGAAGGCTTCTTTGACTAACACTAGGGCAAAGGTCACTGCCAAGACCAAGTAAATGTAGGATACACTCTCAAAGACCTTGAGCTCAGAGACTAGCGTGGGGGTGAGGACGGTCATATGGTAGCCCATCTCCAGTGTCGAGGCGGCGAGACTTGCGAGCAGGGCTTTGAAGATCGGTTGAGACATGGTGCCCTCGCGCTGGGAAAGTGAGTGGGTGAGGTAATAAGCAATCCCTAAGAATGCCGCATGCAAGAAGAGATAAGTCACATTCTCATCGAGTTTGAAAAGAGTCCTGTCTAAGGTGGGAGACGCGTAGCGATAGTAGACATAAAATATCGCAGGGCCTGTGATTGACGTGACGATGCCCTGCTCTTTGCCCCGTCCCATGATGTGGACAATCAAGAACACCGTCAGAAAAATGACCGTGAACTTGACGGCCACATAGCCCAAATGGACTGCAGTGTCCTCTAGTAGGTGAAAGAGCATGTCAAATCCATTCATCGCGAGCGTGACGATGAGCGAAAACGCCAAGACTTGTTTATTCAACCACGCCATGTTCACTCGACGATGATCTTACCCTTCATGTTAGGATGCAAGGCACAGACATACTCAAAGGCGCCTTGTTTGTCAGCGGTCCAGGAGCCTGAATCGCCTTGATAGAGTTCCTTGGTGTCAAAGGCCTTATTGGTCGCTGTCGCTGTATGGATCGGGGCGTCCTCATTGACCCAGGTGACGGTCTGGCCCTCTTTGAGCGTGACTGTCTCTGGGATGAATTTGAAGTCCTTGATCGTGACGGTCACTACGGGCAGTCCAGAATCTGCCGAAGGAGCAGGTTGCTGCGGAGCTTCCCATCCACACGATGACAACATCGCTACGATAAGGATGGTAATGAGGACGGTTCTCATACTGATTTGCGTAACAGGTAGGGATATAAATGTTGTGACAAAGCATTTAAATCGCATTATCATCCGGAAAGGAGCATGAACTCCTATGTCCAAGCAGCTCGCCTCTGCATCAAGGATTGGAAACGCTTCCTGCTTGCTTGTGCATTGAATATCCTCCCTATCATCAATTTCTTGGTGCTGGGCTATATGCTGGAGATGATACGGCGAGTAGAGAATCGTCAGATAGATTCCTTGCCGCAGTGGACATCCTGGGGCCGACTCTTTGTGGATGGGCTGCGTCTCTTTGTGGTCTGCGTGGTATGGTTGATTCCCTTCGCGTTGTTTGCCAGCCTGGCCGTACTGGTACCAAACCCTCTGCTTATGATTAGCGTCGTCATGCTCAGCGGTTTGATCATTATCTATCTCTTGCCCTCTATTTTTGTCCACCAATCCCGCAGAACATGGGGTGGCTTGTCACGCGAGGTCATTTTGTGGTCGATGAGCTGGAGCTATCTTAGGGCATGGGTCATCTTGATGGCGATCAGTGTGTTGTTGGGACTGATCTCACGACCCCTGCCTCTTTTGGGCGCGGCCATGAGCGCCTATGTCGTGATCGGGCTTGCGTTATCCTTTGGGCGTCTTGAATGAGTCATAGGTAGCTGTTCTTGTCGGTTTCTTTGTACCCGGGTCATATCTCGATTTAGCTATATTTTCTATATTAAAAATATTATAAGTCACCTTTAAATAGCTAGGATCCCCTATTGAGATCCATGTTTAGCTTCTTGCGGCAGAACTATGATCTTCTTCATTCACGCTATCAGACCGTTCTTCAGGATCCGCCCGAACGTAAAAGGGTCATCACCCCGAAGGGTTCGCTCGCACGAGACTTAGATGAACTTGCCAGCTTTCATGGCCTTCTTGTTCGCTTGTGCGCTGGAGTCCAACGTCATGCCATCGCTGGGCAGAACTCTCGCGCTCCAGGTCTTGCCGATCATATTGATACCGTCCTTGTCGATCGCATCGACCATGTGACACCTCATATCGCCTCGTTGGGCGGGTATGATTCTGCGGTGGAGTACTATGCTGGCTGGCTCAGTGATCAAGGGCGTCATGTGGATAACGAGACCATCGGGCGAGCCCTTGTGCATGATATGTCTGCAGAGAATGCCGCCCGCTTCCTTGGCGACCTTGTCGATACGCATTATCTCGGCCACCGGGCAGGGATACCCTATGGCTATGATGTGGTCATCATCGGCGGTCATGACGGTCACATCAAGAGCATCATGGGTGATCCTCTTGATCCGCGAGGTCGTGACTTGGTTGTGGGTTCATACTTTGATGAGGCCATCCACCATGTCCACCCTCGCACCGAGCTCAGCATCGACCCATTTCTGTCGGCAGCCCATGGAACACTGAGCACACCATTATCCAGGGGCTTAGCAAGTCCGCGATTCTCCCTCTACGGCATTGAGCGTCATCAAGTCTCTCAGGTGAATGGAGGCATTGCGGTCGGACCTAGCGCTCGTACAGCTCAAGTTCAAGCGTTGTTTGAACGAGAAGAGGCATGCAATCATCTTACGTACCTTGCACAGAGGCTCAGGTATCTTGTGTATCAGCAAGAGACGAGTGTCAGGAATACGCTTCAGAAACAGGGCGTGTCTCTTCCCCCAAAGGATTCTCCCCTACTTGCTCAGCAACAAGCGCGCTTCTTTGTCTTCTATGATATGTGGGACCTTGTCGGAATGGATACTGTGCTTGCGCCGTTTCAGGAGACCTTGCTTGAACGATCACTCCAAGGGCGCAATGTATTGATGCTGAGTCCTGAGAAAATCACGACGCGTGAAGAACATGCGTCCGACCTTAAGTCTCGATTGCTAAACTTGCCAGCGCAAGCTCCTCAATCGCGTCCTTGAGTGTTCCTGTGCATCGTTCATTACCCGACGTGAGACTTTGCACGAGTTCTGGCGGGAAGTATCCTTGTTCATAGACACAGCTCATCTGCTTGCCTGAGAAGAAACTCACGACTTCCTGAGGTTCTTTAGGTCCAAAGGACTCAAATCGCTTGGTCAGTGTACAGTCAGTGAAACTCTGGTATGACATGATACTGCCGCTGATATCTTCTTTTACTTGTGATAGTGAGCACTGGTTTGCTTGGGCGATGAAGCAATCCTTGTCCCAAGCGCAATCCTGCATACTTGGTGGCGTAATCTCAGGACTATATAGGGATAGTAAGACTCCAGTAAGCAGGATGCCTGCCACCACACAGACCAGCACGATCCATGTGGTCTGTGAGAGATGAGGGAGAGGGCTTGGTGTAACAATACGCTCTCCTTTAAGACCGGAGAGGGCCTTAGTGACTAAAGCATGGTCTATGCCCTTGGATTCAAGTTGAGCGATGATTCTGTCTGTGGGATCGCCTTGTCTGAGATGATTGTCGATGATACTTGAGATGAACGAGACCGCTTCTGGCTCAAACTGGGAAGGATTGACTGAGGAGAGCGCATCGTCGATGACATCCCTCTTGAAACCCCTTTGGGACAATAATTGGGCGAGCTTTTGCTGTGAATATCCCTTGCGGATATTTGCTTCTAGAAAGCGGATAGCGGAAGATCGGTCATTGTTTGCCACCCTATTTCTCGGGCTGGACTGGTTTATTAGGCTTTCTTCTCGGGCAAGATAGGGCTCACAATGGTTCAGTCTCGATAAGGGTCACTGGCCACTCGCGCGTGAGATATTTAAGTAAGTCCTGCTATCGGATAATAGCATGGATGAAATCCCTAAACTTGTCGTGTTTCAAGATAAGAAGATTCGCCGTATTTACCATGATAACCAATGGTTTTTCTCCGTTGTTGATGTCATCGCCGCATTAACCGAAAGCCCGAGCCCTAGACAGTATTGGGGTGTTTTAAAGGCCAGAGAAGACCAGTTGTTAACATTTTGTTTACAACTGAAACTGGCTTCGAGTGATGGGAAGTATTACTTGACCGACTGTGCCCACACCAAGAATATGTTCAGAATTATACAATCCATCCCTTCTTCAAGAGCCGAACCCTTCAAACAATGGCTCGCCCAAGTCGGCTACGAGCGTGTCGAGGAAATCCAAGATCCCGAATTAGCCCAGAAACGGATGAAGGAGCTGTATGAGCAAAAAGGATACTCACGTGAGTGGATTGACAAGAGGCTCAGAGGAATAGCGGTACGACAGGAACTGACTGGTGAGTGGAAGAAGAGGGGCGTTAACGAGCAGGTGGAATTTGCGATCCTCACCAATGAGATCAGCAAGGCCACGTTTGGGAAGACCGTAGAAGAATACAAGGACTTTAAAGGTTTACAGAAAGAGAACTTATGAGACCATATGAATGACCTTGAGCTCATCTTCACCATGCTTGGTGAAGGTGTCACGACGGCGATCACGAAGACCAAAGACGCTCGAGAATTTAATGAGTGTAACGATGCAGCCAAAGAAGGGGGTTCGGTTGCAGGTAACGCGCGAAAGGACGCGGAACACAGGATCGGGAAACCGATACTCTCAACGGAGAACTATCTTGACGAAGCGGAAGGAGTGAAGAGGCTTCCCAGAAGATGATCTCTTGGAGACTTCCTGTGAGAAATCGGTTTGTAGAGGGTGGATTTGTCGTTGTTTGGCGTCAAGAAAGTCTTTCTGCTCTGTACTTCTCATCTCAATAAGGTTCGGATTCTTGCGCGAGACGCTGGGCATATTGCACCTCGTAGATCGCATCCTTGAGGTCCCCTTCGCATTGCTCGATTCCAGAAACGATACTCTTGATAAGTGTTGGATTGAAGTTTCCTCGTTCGTAAGGGCACCTCATCTGTCGCTGATCAAAGAATCTCCTTACTTCTGACGGTTCAGATGGGCCAAAGGTCGTGAACCGTTTGATGAGCACGCAATCTTCACCAGTCAAATAGACGACTGTAGTCCCCGCTATGTCTTCTTTGAGTGTGGCAGATTCACACCGCTGCGCCTTTTCTGCAAAACAGGACTTATCAGTTCCACAGTCTTGTAGTATATCTGTCGCATCAGGGCTTAGAAATAAGAGTATACCTCCGATAATGACTGCGAGGCCGATGATGCACCCTGCCAATATCCAGATCCTTGAGCGCGAATCGAGTGGTGGATAGTTGAGAGGCACGAGGTTCTAACATTCCATACTGTTTATTAGGCTTTCTGCTTGATAAATCCTGAATATGGACCTGTTTTACCGTCAAGCTTTCTATAGGACGCTCTCTCTTCTTGGGCCCGGCGTCTCACCAATCGTCCCTGATGTTTGGTTAATCTCTGGGCGTTGCCTTGGCACAAGTAGTAAGTGCCTTTGTCCTGGACAAAATAAGTCCCCTCAGGACCTTCTATCTCTGGCCTCAGGATTAAGCGAGATGGGTCGACAAGGAGCACTTTGTTATTCTGATAGAGGGCCTCCACAGAATCGGGCAACCACCAGGTCTTTTCTGCTCGGGGAAGAATCATGTCTGGGCGATGATAGGGCACTTGACCTGGATTAAGACGATATCCTTCGCTCTCCCTTCCTCTGACTTGGACAAGATGATCCCCTTCAAAGCGTCTGTTCAATCGCTTTAAGGCTCTTCGGATGGCGATGTCTTGATAATGCACCGCGCCGCATTCTTGCTTAGACCAATTGGTGCCTGATTGCACATTCGTTGGGGCGATATCATAGACCTCAGTTGCTGTTGAGGTCAACCAGTCGAGTGTTGATGAGTTATCCCTGAGGAATCTGAAATAAGCCTCTTCGTACTCACCAAGGATATCTGTTTGAGTAATGACCTGCCCATTGAGCATCCATGCCCGGTACCATCCGTCATGGCCAAATCTCGCATCCAGCTCTTGGGTGATCCCCGTCTTGAACCCCACATATCCCAACTCGCCTTGGATGGCGACCCACTCTTGTGCGATGGCCCTCATATCAGGGGCATCGGTGATTTCACGAATCTTATAATCGTGCGCATATTCTGACGGGACAAATAGACGATATCCGATTCCTGCATCACGCAAGGAGGATTCCAAGTTCCCCATCGCGACGTGCATACGCCCAACAATCTGGATCATCTTATTGTCCTGGGCTAAGGGAATGTGATTTGAGGAGGTGCCTGTGATGAATGGTATGATCCCAAAACCCTCGTCACTCAACATGGATAGGTCCCGTTGTCTCATATGATTCATCAACGTGGATGCGAGTGGGTCTCGCTGATCGTCAGAGACAGCAGCCTCTAATTGTTGATATAACTGCACGCCTCTTGCGACGAGACGAGGGTCATCATTGAGAATAACTCGGGCTTGTCGTGGTGAGATAGCCTGATTGATCAGTCCATAGAGGGATGACTGGTTTGCTCGCTTCATATCGATCTCTCCTCTGCCACCTTCTATGCCGATGATATCGCCAGAATCAACTATGGTGCTGAGGAGACGCAGGACCCTCTCTTGTTGGGTGATCTGTCCTTGAGGGTGGTCTATGCCGTAGATGAGCACCCTAGGATTGTCGCCATCCCGAGCCACCAAGGAGAAGTCCTCTTGGCGTGATGCCTGGACTACAGGCTCTGAATGTGGAGCAGTACCTATGGGAATATAGCTTCTCTGAAGAAGGCGCGAATATCTCTCCGAGGGAGTCTCATTGAGCATAGTCCCTTTGGGGAATCTTGCTTTAAAAAGGTGTGCCCTTCAACTTTATAAAGGTCGAGGGGGATATTACGGGTCATGGTAGGACAAGTTCGGCCTTGGAAACTTGATATGCATGTCCATAGCCAGTTCAGCTTTGATTACAGCCTGGGTTTAATACCTTCTGGGTTGAAATCCCCGCAGCTTGCTGCGGTTGGTAATTTATACCCTGACTGTATTCTATGATTGGATGTTTCACGCTTGTCATAAGGTTTACGAAATCAAGTATCATCTGATCTTTATCGTGAAATATAGAAAGGACCTTCTGATTCGTGAAGACTATCAGACAGCCTTAAAGAACATTCTAAGCGAGATCAGTAAAAGGTACTTTCTTACACCAGAGACTATAGGGTTTGACGAAGATCACGTGCACATCCTTATGCAGGGAGCCCCGAGGTATGCTCCCTCCAGAATCATGCAAATCGTCAAGAGCATCACTGCACGAAAGCTCTTTGAACAGTTTCCAGAGATCAAACGAGAACTATGGGGTGGGGAGTTCTGGAGCGACGGAGGGTACATAGGGACCGTAGGAGAGGGAGCAAATGCAGACATAATCCGTAAGTACATTCAGAAACAGGGAAGGCCAATAACCCAGTTAAGACTTGATACGTTCACCGCGGCGTAAAGCCCCGGAGCTTGCTCCGGTTGGGATAGCCGCAGTGAAGCCTGGTTTACTCTAACGAAGAACCTGAAAACATCGTTAAAAAAGCAAGGTCTGTTGGCCTAGATGGTGTGGTGTTCACAGAGCATAACACCGTTGAAGTCGGCACGTCAGTAGACGTTCTTGCTACTCCTGACTTTCGCGTCTTTCGAGGCTGCGAATACAGCTCTGCAGATGGGCATGTCCTGGTCGGCCTGGTTCAGATGAACTTCTGCGAGAGCCTAAACGACCCCTTCGCTGGCTCGCCGATGTCGCGCAAAGAGAGAATTGGGCCTTCATCTTAGCGCATCCTTATCGAAAGTCCCCTTCCTTTGTCGATTCTGCGCCAGAACATCTTCAAGGATTACATGCCCTTGAGATCAACTCACGACGCTCACCAGAACAAAACAGACAGGTGATCCATACCGCGCGACGCCTCCAGCTTCCTCTTAGCGGTGGATCAGACGCGCATTGGGCCAGCAGAGTCGGAAGAGTCTATACCGTCTTTGAGCGAGATATCAACTCCCTCTCTGATCTGGTAGCAGAGATCAAGGCAGGTCGCTTGTCCTTTGAATGGTCTTCTAGTCCTGATACTGTCCAACAACCACGATCAAGTCCTGTCAACTATAACGGTGGTCCTGCAGAGATACTCAGGGCACTTTTTGAGAGAGAACGTTATGTCCCGTCCCATTCGGATATGGATAGATTCACAGGTGACGCCCGTAGCCTTGCTGAATCCGCTCCCGCCCAAGGTTTCTCGGTGTACTCAGTCTCAAGTCCAGATCCTCGAGTCATCCTCGTCGGCAATACCCACAAAGGAACAGGCATCGACCAGCGCAAAGAGATCGTCCAATTCCTTTCAAGCTCGATGAAACCTGGCGATCTGTTGATGTGCGAGAATTCAGACAATCTAGGCATCTATGAAGTGGACTATCCCTCATATCGACGTGATGACCTTGTAGGTGAGCTTAAGGGATTCTTATCGGCCAATAAGATTCGGACGATCATGAATGACAAAACAGAGCTTCGTGCAGCTCATTGGGAGGCAGTCTGTCCTGTGAGTAAAGAGATTGCTCAGGGCACACTCAGCGATGCATGCGCCCGAAAGTTCTTGGACGCTCAAAAGGCGAGAGACAACTCCTTTTGTTATAATCCTGTTGTCGGAATGATACCCATCCTCAGAGGCACAGCGCGACTCCATAATCCTCCTCAGCCAGGCTCACGGATTTTTCAGGTCGTAGGGTTTGGACATCTCACGGCGAACACCATCGTCTCAAATCTCGAGAACGAGGGTATCGGTTATATCGCGCTTGAGCCGCGAAATAAGTGATCGGGAATCTATTTGTCGAGGCTTCTCTGTTCCACAAACTCTTTTGGCACGTACACTTCATACGGCAATTGTGCCTGGATCAGATATGTCTCGATATTCTTCAACCAGACATGCCATATCCCCGCGATTTGGACGACTTTATTTGATGGTCCTCCCTTCTTTGCCAAGCTGATAAGACCAAATTCCGGATCCATGCACATCGCTTCATCTCTTGCTTTAGTGTTCTCAAAGAATGCCCGGGCAGCATATTCTGAGAGGCCTGTCTTTAGACGATACTGGGCTGTATATCCCCTCGCTACCAATCGATCATTTTCATTGTGGAGAAGGACGCAGTCCTTGTTCGACTGGTCCTGTAAGAGCCGATATGCCAAGCTTCCCTCTTGAGCAGTGTCTTTGGTGATCTTTCCCCTCGCACCCTCGATGGCAATGACATCTCCAGTGTTGATTATCTGTCTTAGGAGACCGAGAAGATCATCGATTTGCTTGATCTTGCCCTCAGGATGTGTCATGCCCAAGAGGATCACTCTTGGAGCGTCTCCTGAGCTCGCTATGAGTCCATATCCGTGCTCGTTGCAGATCGCTGATCGTTGGGATGTAGATGGATGAGGCACATACTTCATCTGGGGTAAACGGGCGTAATCTTCTCTGAAGGCCATAGGTGACCTGGGTTTTATGGCTTTAAAAAGGTTCGGGGGACCAATCTGCGCTTTCCATCAAAGGTCTCCCTGGCGGACTGATCGTGAATTTAGGGGATACTTTATGGGAAAAATCGCGAAATTCTAGATGCCCTGAAAGTTTATAAACAACGAGGGTTTAAAGGAGAGATGCTTAACATGGGAATCATCGGGCTTGGGTATATGGGCACTCAACATCTACGTATTCTCAATAAGATCCAACAGGATGGGTTATTTGAAGGATTTAAGGTGACCGCAGCAGCGGACCCAGATACGCAGCGCCTGCATACGATCTCAAATGAGTTTGATCTTAAGTTATCCTCAAATCCTGATGAAATAATCCAATCTTCAGGTATCGATGCTTTGATCATAGCATCTCCTCCTCTTTATCATTTCGAACAGGCTGCAAAGGCGCTTAATTTGGGAAAACCTGTT
>DATDXB010000206.1:0-2053 GCA_035289465.1 Candidatus Nanoarchaeia archaeon | reverse complement strand
CGACGCATTGACTCCCGATGGGAAGTATGTCACTTTTACCTATATGCACAGTCGCCTCGTGCCGATGGGTAGGCGTTTTAAAAAACTCCTTGAAGAGAACTTCTCAAAAGTCCTTGTGAGCAGGATGGTCTGGAAGAACCTGCCTCCAGCGGTGGTCTATTGCGCGATAGGTCCCAAGAAAACGCAATCTTGATAAGGTGTCGTTAAATCCTCCCTCACTATGATCGAACACCTCAATCCAAAAGAACAAGCCCGCGAACTCATTCAGGTTCTCAATGACATTACTGCTGAATGTTTTGGCAAGGACGTACCTCTTGAGGAGACTATCGAACGTTTTCAGAAGGCAGATCATCTCTTCTTGGTGATTCCCGCTTCAGAGATCATAGGGTATGCTCTCAATGACGAGCTTCATCTTGTAGTGGAGGGGGGGATCGTTAAAGTTAATTACTGGGGTTCGGGGTTCATTTTGCCGGAATATCGAGGGCAAGGGCTTTACAATCGCCTCAACAAAGAGCGCGTCGAGGCCATCCCATTTGCATCAGTTATCATGACCCGAACGCAATGTCCTCCGGTGGCTGTCGATTTCAGACGCGTGTGCGTGCAATATGGCTTTGAAGTGGTGCCTGCTGAAGATGGTTCTATTGATGGTCGCGCGCTCCTTATCGCAAGGGCTCAATTCCCTTCTTGCACGGCTACGCTTCACTGTCCAAAGGTATATGGTCGCGAATTGATGGACAAGACTCCTGAGCCAGAGGGTTACGCTAAGATAGCTCTTGCGGATGTCGATCCTAAGCGAGGGGATGCGCGTGTGCTTGTGGGCATCAGGGGATAGAATTGGGGTCCACAAATCAAAGACAGATTCTCTTCTTCACGCGCTGACGAACTCTGACTTGATCTGTTTAAATGAGACGAGCGTCTTGGTCTTGACCACTCCCTTGCGTGAGATGACCTTCTTGAGGAATTCATAATACTCATTTTGATCGCGCACTCTGACCTTTGCGACCATCTCCCAGTCTCCTGTGCAGATGTCGATGCTCTCGATCTGCGGATGCTTGGCGAGGTCCTTTCCAATCCGCTCAGGATTGCCATACTCATCAGGGGACAGGCTAATCAAGACTAGGGCGCAGAATCCCTCATCAATCTTGGCGTAGTCAAAGACGGCTTTATAGGCACGGATCGCGCCTTCCGCTTCGAGTCTCTTGATGTTGTAGTGGATAGTGGTCGCTGGGTGGTGAAGGCGCTTGCCCAGCACCGATACCTGGGGAGTGCATGATCCCTTCTTGAGTTCATCGACGATGAGGCGGCGGATGTCTTTCATAAAGTTGTATATTATTCAACTATTTAAGTATTTTTCGCTTAAAATTGGGATTTTATGCAATAATCAATATTAAGCAAGAAAACCCATAGGGGATTGGTGAAGACCTATGGGACATGAGACTATTGCGAGAGTGAGTGGTGATGCGCTCATCAGGCGTCTGGACCCACGATCGCAGGGTGAGGGAATCATCACTGCGCTCAATGGATTGACTGCGCGCTGCTTTGGCAAAGAGGTGCCATTGCAGGAGACATGTGAGCGATTTGCTGACGCCACCACGCTCTTCTTGGTGGAGCAGGCAGGGACCATTGTCGGATATGCGTTCAATGACATGCTGACACTTGCAGGGCAGCGTGTGAACTACTGGGGATCAGGATTCATCGCCCCTGAGGCACAAGGCAAAGGGCTCTACGACGCCTTAAACAGGGAGCGCGTGCGCACAATCGACGCTGATGTCATCATCCAGGACGCAGAATCCTCGCGTGGTGCAGGCATTCAAGAAGCAATGCGATGAAAACGGCTTTGCCTTCATCCCTGCTCCTGGAAATCCAGTGCCTAGAGACGCCTTGGCCATCGGCTGGGTCTACGCAAACGAATGCACTGATCGTTTGGTCTGTCCGGCAGTCTACGGTCGTGAGCTCATGGCCAAGACACCGTCGCCAAAAGGATTTGCGGCAGAAGTCCTGCAAGGAGTCGACCCTTCAAGAGGAGATGCTTTGATCCTGTTAGGAATGAAGT
>DATDXB010000205.1:0-5517 GCA_035289465.1 Candidatus Nanoarchaeia archaeon | reverse complement strand
GATCTGATCGGTGCCGGACAAATCAGTCATGGAGGCAACGGACGTAAACTGATGATGGTCGGGGCCGATGGGGAAGAACATTATTTCAGAGCGACGTTTACGCCCGATGCTGCCAGTGAGGGCAGGATTGTGATCCCGCGTTATGAAGGACGCATGCTCATTCTTTCTCAGCCGGTCCAAGTAAAGAGAGAAATGAGCAAAGCAGTCATAGGCGACTATGACTTTATTGATACCGCATTTGTTGACGCTACGAAGACATCAATGAAAATGGCGGCAGTCGAGGTGGATACCGTCTCCGTTGGGAGGGGGATGCGATCCCAGAGTCGAGCAGGTATCGCACAAACAACCAACAGGTATGATCAACTGCCCTGCGTGTTTGATATTCGATGTATAGGCGTCAGGCGTACAGACGCAGGAAGATATACCGCCGACCGTGTCAAGGAATTGTTTTGCGCAGCGTATGGTGTACCGACAATCTGAGCGCGAGTCCTCCTTTAGAACATACCACCAATATTGTTTTATACCAGATTTATCGATAAAACAGGCATGCGCACCGTCCAATTCGCTCTTCACGTCGGCAAGGAGCAAGTGTCGGCAGAGCTCAATATCCCTGAAGGAGAACGTTTAGAGGGCAACTTAGTCATCATCCTCGCCCATGGTCTTAATGAGATGGGCATGCATCACCCAGTCATCGAGGTATTGCATGATCAACTTGTCCGTCGTGGTTTTTGCACGGCGAGATTCAATTTTCCTTATGCCGAGAAGAAGAGGAAGACCAGAGATGATGACAAGACCTTGGTAGCGACCTATGTCGCGATGATCAACGAGCTCAAGAGAAGGAAGGCCAAGACGATCATCGCCGGCGGTTATTCTATGGGTTCAGTCGTCGCGACAATCGCTTCAAAAAAAGTGTCTGTGGATGGTCTTCTGCTCTTGAGTTTCCCACTCTTAGACAAGAGTAAGAGGCCCACAGATACCAGGCCCTTGTTCCAGATCACAGTCCCTACCTTGATGGTCTCGGGCACAGAAGATGAACTCACCGACGCAAGAGAGCTTACCGATCTTATCGGCAGACTCAAGATGAAGAGGATCCAGATCGAGCCGTTCTTTGTCCAAGGAGTCGGTCACAGATTCACCGTTCCTCAAGGCAGTCCCTTCACCCAGCTCGAAGTCTTTTTGGAGATCGTCGAGATGGTCGATGAATGGATCGCTATGCATTGGTATTGAGGACCAATAAGCTTATATAAGGTTAAATAATGTTATATAACTAAGGTACACACCATGGTCATCAAATCATTCAATGTATCACCCGCCACATACGATCGATATTCGAAACTCTGCAGAGAGCATGGGATCAGCATGAGTAAACAGATCGAGATATTTATGGAAGCTCAGATTGAGGACGATCCCGTATTAAAGCGCGAATATCTCGAAAAGCTTGAGCGGGTGCGCAAGGGGAAGTTCATACGGGTTGATGACTTTGCCAAACGGTACGGCCTGTGATCACGCCCTATGTCCTCGATATCCCTGAGGAAATCGACAAGATTTTCTTAAAGCTTGGCAAACGTGACAAGATCCAATTAGAGGCGATCCATAAGAAGATTAAGCAGATTCTTCAAGACCCGCACCATTTCAAACCCATGAGGGGGGACATGAAGGGTTCTCGCAGGGTGCATATCGACTCTTCATTTGTCTTGACCTATGAGATCGATGAGGTCAACAAAGTGGTTAAAGTACTCGATTATGATCATCACGACAATATTTATGATTGAGAGAATTGAGTCGTCCTCAACAATCTTTTTAAGCAATCCGTGATGGAAGGCCCTAACATGCCCAGTCCTACCTACGATTACGAGACTTTTGAGGATAGCAACGGTTCTGCGCGTCGGATCACTTATATCTCTGGTCAAGATGCTATGGGTCATGATTTGCTTGATCGGACAACGCTCTTCTTTCCCGTGCATGATGTCCAAACACGGCCAGGTACGCTCTTTGTCGTACGAGAACAACTAGACCTTTCCCATCGCAGCATAGAAGCGCGCTTGATGTTTCCTCATTCTAGCGGAGAAAAACCTCACCAGCCCCATCATGATGTGACGACATTGCTCTCAAAAGTGGCAGATGCATTTGTGCTGCAGACCATGAGAGAACTGGCCAATCCTTCAGACAGACATGCAGTTCCTGATTTCCTCAGGAGCGAGATTCAGGATGGGACTTATCACAAGATGATTGATCTGTTCTATAAGGCGCAAACAAGTCTTGTGGATGAGGACCATCGAGAAGGCTACGGCCGCCGCGCGATTTGTTTTCCTCCTTCCGGGAATCAAGAAGATGTGGATTATTTGTCATATTATTTTATCAAAGTCGCTGGCTTGTCTCACCAACCCAAGCCGACAGTTTCGCTAGATAAATCTGACTTCACGTTAATATTCCAAGGACACCCAAGACACGCTCAGAAACAGATGGATCCTGCTGTTCAGGCGGTTCTTTTGAAGAGATTGGCGATGGACAAATATCCTGCCCATCCTGATCAGAAGCTTTCACAGTTTGATGAAGGCAACCCAGCGCACATTTCTCTGCGGGCGAGGATAATGGTCGATCTACAGAATAATAAGATGCGAGAGGGCGGATGGTGGTATCGTCGTACCGATGGTAGTGTGATGATTCCTGGAACTAGATCGTTCAAGGACCTTTTGGGGGAAGCTAGCGCTACGGCGGAAAAAAATGTGAGAGACGATTGGACAAGAATCGTCGAGGAGGATCGCAAAGCCCATGGTCTTGCGCGTCAGAGATATGCGACACTGGCAGAGGCGCTAAGGACGACAGATTTTGTCGTGGAATTGCTCGATACATTAGGGGTAGTGGCAGTGAGTGCAGGGCTCAATCTCACTCAACAACAAGATGAGATCCTAAAGACAAAAGACCCTTTGCGTCGGGAAGAATTGAAGGCAAATTATGCGTTCTATTCTGAGGATCTGCTGAAGCAGCATCAAAGCCTGATCGCCCTCGTCAATTATGTGCAGCAGCGTAATGCTACGTCATTGCATTACCGTGCAAGGATGCATCACCGATTCGATCATAGAGGGGTGAGAGACAACTCTGAGCTCGACAGTGCTCATGTCCTAGGTCTTGTCTTGAACAAGACAAAGCTTGGTTTTCCGTCAGCAGTAAACGCGCAATCACCTGCACAAAGAGAAGTCCAGTCCAGCAAAGAAGCTCTGGAGGTCACCTTGGATTTAGGCAATACGACTATTGAAGTCCCCTCTCAAGACCGTTCACCGATGGTGGCGGGCCGTTATCGTCTTGAAGAAGTCATCGGTGCAGGTGGCATGAGTATAGCATATCGTGCGACCGATCTTGAGGCAGGTGAGCGATCATCAAGACGCACCGTAGCGATCAAAGTGGCGCGCAATAATCCTGAAAAACTGCGTTTGACCGCCAAGAACTCTGCCGCCTTGCTCGGTTACAACCATGAGCATGCCGCCCAGATGTTAGATCTTGCGCATAGGGATGGCGTACAAGAACCTTACATCGTCTTGGAATATATCCAGGGGGCGACCTTGGAGGAGATCACGAGCGCAAAGGGACCGCTTGAGCCCAGCATCGCGCTAGAGATTGTCAAGCAGACCGCAAGAGGTCTTCTTGGCACGCGGGACCTTTGCGCCCATCTCGACGTCAAAGGAGCAAATATCGTCATGACTCAGGATGGCAGGGCAAAGCTCATCGACTTTGGCCTCAAAGGTTCTATGGAGGCCTCAGATCTCGAACATTCTTTCCTCACTCAAGACGATATCAGGGTCGCAGGCACTGTAGGATATATGGCTCCCGAGGTCAGGGAGACGGGTGGGGATCACCGCTCAGATCTCTTCTCTCTTGGTCAAGTGCTCTATAAAGTCGTGGTCGGGCACTTGCCAGAGACTTCAGAATTGCCAAGCCAGCTCAACCCTGCGGTACCAAAACAAGTCGATGAGATTTATCAAGCTTTGACAAGGAGAAACCCTCTTCAACGCATGACTGCAGAAGCATTGATCAAATCTATTGATGGATTGCAGGCAGATTCTACGGTCAAAGATATCAGACCCTGCAAGATTACAGTGGTGCCTCCGATGAGAGTGCAAGAGCAGACAGTGACCGCAGAATCTTCAAATCCATCGACTGCAGTTTTAGAAATTCAACAGCCCTATACTATGTTCGTTCAGGAACAGGCGGAACCCGTAACTCCTATCGCCCCCCAGGTGATTGAATCAGAAGAAATTCCCCCTCAAGCACCTGTTCTCATAACAACTCAGCCAGCGCCAGAATCGCGAGCAAACGGGCAGACAAAACTGATTCGTCCTGATCTCGACGAGGTCTTGCGATCAAAGGCTGATGTCACCGCAGGGAAAGTCGTTATCGAAGAATAAGCAGGTTAATCTATGTACCGTCGATGATCCGCTAGATAACGTCTCATGAAGTACATCAAGAAATCATTTTCTGTCTTGGAGAGGGCGCGATAATAGGAATTTCTTTTTTTATATTCGATGTTCAAGAGAGGATAGCTACCCTGATGGAGAATCAAGACGATGAGCAAGCGTCCGACACGGCCGTTGCCGTCACCAAAGGGATGTATTTTCTCAAAGTGATAGTGGGCCCGTGCCGCGAGCTCGCAGGGGTGCATGATCTTCTTGGATCGTTGGTACCACAAAAAGAAGTCCTTCATCAGATGGGGGACCTCTTGCCAGTCCGGTGCCACATAGGATCCCACGCACACGCGAAATTCCCTTAATTGTCCTGCGATGTCCCCCTTAGTATCGCCAAAGAGAGCGTGATGCCATTCCAATAAGAGCGAGAGAGAAAGGTCCCGTTTTTCTTTGAAAAGGCCTAAGAAGAGCTTGGAGTTGTTGAGCGATTCTTTGACATCACGATAAGGCCGATGAGGAGAAATGCCTCGTTCGAGCAGATCGGCGGTCTCCTCATAAGTGAGCGTTGAGCCTTCGATAGCGTTGGTATTGTAGGTGAAATCGACTGCGATCTTATTGAGCATGTCCGGCCGGATAGAGGATGGATATGTTTTCCATTCAAGGGCGGCTTGTTTCTTGATCAGGTCGAGTTTTTCATAGAGGGCTTCTTGAAGACAACGTCGAAGGAAGGCTTCCTTCACGAGCTCAAGGTCTGGGGGAACTGTCTTTCCTAGGTACTTCTCACGGTGGACGACTACCCCTGACTTCCTAAATGAGTGACGGAGGTAGTGATAATCCCCTTGCTTGACGATGTCCATAAGATCAATACAATTACAAACTACTTAAATATTACGCTTTAAATCAAAATGTGATTGTACTATCGTCGACACTTATAACAAGACAGGACTTATAAGCCCCCCTCATTACCCCGTTAAAAGATTGTGGGGCAAAGTGCGGGAGAATAATCTACTGAATAGTAGTGACTACTTACTAGTGGTCGAAATAATTTATATTCTCGACGGTAATTCTAAATCATATGAATTTGAACTTAAAGACTTTTGACAAGAAAATGACTTTG
>DATDXB010000204.1:0-5888 GCA_035289465.1 Candidatus Nanoarchaeia archaeon | reverse complement strand
GGTTCAAGCTCTTCGCTCGATGGGAATTCCGCATCAAACTCTCTCAGTAAATCCGCAATGATCGTTTTGCCAAGCGTCTTTTTGTATTTGGACGACAGACAAAGGGAATACCACTTTGTCATATCATCTAAGGTAATAATTCCCCTAATTCTTTCTTGCCAGCCAAGTTGCTTAAGTAATGACTTGATTTGCTCTTTTTCTGCATCAAGACAGACGATGATTATGCTATCTGCCTTTATATCAGAACCAATATCTTCAACAAGTTCCGGTGTGAGAGTTAAATGTTTAACTTGAACCGCCGGACCAAAGTTTGCCCACATATCTATGCCACGATCTGCAGCGTTGGCAACGCCCACCCTATAAAGTGCTGCAGGCACAGTAACTTTGGTATTTTTAGCGTCTACGCCAAGAACGAGTTTAACAAAGCTCTCAAAGTCATTCAATATGTCTTTGTCTGTGTTCTCCAGTTCGAGCGTTACTTGGGCTTTAAGTGTTCTTACAAGGGTTATGAACAAGGCGTAAACGACAACTTCATACATTTTGTCTACGCTTCTACGAAGGCCAGGCATTTCCTTGAACATCGAATTCAGCTTTTGAAGATTGAACGTTTTAATATCGGCATTTTGTATGTATTCCTTCACATCATGGACTGCGGACAATCTTTCACGGAACGCGAGATAGATAAATGCCTCAACAGCGCCTTTGGTCTTCTTATTTAATTCGCCTACCTTTGCCAGCAATTTTGGAGGCATTGCATTCTCTTCAAAGATATTATCTTGGTACTTCTGACTGGATGTGCTAACTCTTCCGATTAGTCTTTGAGTTACTGCATCTCGCCATTGCTTTGATTTGTTTCTGTATGGTTCCAATTCAGTGAGATCCATCGATTCTTGCATTCTTTGATGGAATAAAATTTCGGCAATCTGAATTGGTTTATAGAAGTGGACACGTGATTTTCTGATAATCTTGGTTAAAGCTAAAATTGCATCTTGTTCGCCGGACATATGTTTCACCTACTAATCTCCAGAAGCGGCGCTAGTTGCAACTGACGAGATTCCTTAATTGGAGGTTGTTTTATCGCAACTACCATGGCCTTCGCTACTGACTCTATCTGGGGTATCACAACACTATTTCCTGCTTGTTTCTTAATTTGCGCGTCGCTAAGTACGATCTTAAAACTATCTGGGAATCCTTGAAGTCGGAGCATCTCGCGGGGAGTGAGTCGTCTTCGTCCATCAACTAACAAATAATTGTGGCTCGCATTCGTACGAAGAGCACAAGAGAATGGATGTATGCCTATGTTCCCTGATTTATTCTCATGCCAGATACCTGGTCTAAATGGCACGTTTTTAACTTTTTTGGCCAGTTTCTGAGAAATGTGATGGGATACAAAATATTTTCGATCAACTTTATCGTGTGGCTCAAGTAGGTCGTTCAGAGTCATTGGTTTTTTCATCCCTGTTGTTGGAAATGTGAATGGATGATTTTGTTTGAATCCTACAATAATTATGCGTTCACGTTTTTGTGGCACTCCGAAGTCTAATCCATTGAGAATTTTCCAGTGAACAAAATATCCTAGGTTATTTAGCCGTTCAAGAATGACTTGAAAGGTTCTTCCATGATCGTGTGTTGCGAGTTGTTTAACATTTTCAAGCAAAAAGGAGTATGGTTGTTTATCTCGCAATATGCGCTCTATCTCAAAAAAGAGCGTTCCTCTCGTATCAGCAAAGCCTCGCTGAGAACCGATAATGCTGAATGCTTGGCAAGGGAATCCTCCGGTGAGGATGTCGTGTTCGGGAATTTCTTCAGATGAAATCTTGGTTATATCGCCAGAAGGTCGTTCTCCAAAGTTAGCTGCATATGTATCTTGACAAGGGCCATCAAATTCTGATGAGAACACACATTTAGCGCCAGCGCGTTCAAATGCGGTTCTAATTCCTCCGATTCCTGCAAATAAATCAATGAATTTCAAATTATCCAAGTTAGACGGAGATATCACCATTTTCAGCTATAACTAAGAAAGGTTCATTTATTAATTCTTCGACTGGTTGTCCTGTGGGAAGTCATGTATTTTCAAATAAACACAGAATTATTTTATCTAAGTGCCTCTTCTCAACAATCAGATTCTCGCACCTCTATAATAGTGTGTTGGTGCTTACGAACCCTCTGCCGCCTTCTGCGTGAGATCTTAAAACGTTATCTCGAGTAAGTGAATCGGTCAACCACATAAAGATGGTCGTATCCTCCTTCGCCATTGATGACCGTAGGTAAAGGGGAATCTCTTGCTCTTAGCTCTTGGTCAGGTCTCATAGATTTCTTTCGCAAATTATAGTAGTCACCTCCGTTCAAAGCTACAATCTTGTAAGAGTCAGTCTCCTTTTTCGGTAGATATGATCCGCATGGTTGTAGATTTCCAGGGGGCAATATCATCCCTTTTCCAATGAGGCTGAGTATCGAATTCAGCAATCGAAAGAAAGGGGGTATGGGGATGAGTAGTTTTGAAGCATGAATGTTTCCGCAGAGATAGAGGACTTTACCGTGTATCTTCCTGAGATTATCAGCCATATGTCTATCACGGAGGGACGGATCAGAATAATCATCGACAAGAAAGAGAGATATCCCTTCTTTCTTGGCCATTTCTACCAGATGTTTCATCGCTGATGATGATCGACCGTCATGGACGGGGGGAGTCTGAAAGATGGATAAGCTCTCCAAACTGCGTTTTCCCCGAACATACTGATCAATTTCAGGCTGATAATCTTTATCGAACTCCAGGGCTAGATTCTTGATCTTATGTTTGCGTAAGATGGCAAGGCAAACCGAGGGGCATTCATGTGTGCCATGAGTCTCTCCAAGGAGATAATATTTAGTCATGTGTATTGCTCATGCCGAATCCAGCGCCAGATACAATTCCTGTTTGAATTTTTCTAAATCCCGTGCATGGATAGTGCCGCCTGACATCGTATCGTGCCCCCCCGCAGAGGCATCAACAAGGTGTCGTACAGCGCGCCGTAATAACTCATTCACCTTCACTTTCCCGTCTTTGCGCCAGGCAGAGACAGAGATCTTATCCCCAGGTATTTTTTGATAGCAAATGACGGTCTTATGGGGATATTTCTCAGACAATTCGCCAGTAAGGTGCGACTTAATGGTATACTTAGACTCGACCTCGCCAATTAGAGCATCATGGTCGGTATCCGCTTGACACCAGTTCTTCACAGTATCGATGTGCTCTTTGACATCGCGTCGTACTTCATCAGCGATAGGGACCATCGGAGAGCTATAGACATCCTGTGGTTTCTTCGCATCATACACAGACTTGAACGCATCGCGTGCTTTCAGATGGGAATAGGCCTCGACGAGATTGATCATTTCGGCGATCTTGCCAAATTCAGTCTTGCGGGGATCAACCATCATGCGCACTCCATAGCGCTCGCCCACTTCGCGCACAAAGGTCAGCCAGGAATCAGTGGCTCCATCAGCGACGATACCGACAGCGGCGATCCAATCAAGGTCAGCCATATTCACATGCCGCGAACCCAGATCATACACCATCTTCGCAGTGCAGTAGTGAGCAGGAGGAATAGGCAACAGCTCCCTCGCCTTGAGCATGATAGTTTTAGGAGAGGTGATGACATGATTAGTAGGGTGGTGATCGATCAGAACGACATGCATGGACTTCTCGAGGATCTTGATGGGTCGAGGGTCTTGGTCGGAAGCCATATCGACGATAAAGACATGCGTGATGGCGCGTTTCTTCAACAATTCGACAGTTTCGTTAGTGATCCCGATTTCATTGGACCGTTGATTATGCCTGAATTCGGGAGGGCTCTTTCTTTTGCGCTCGATCAGTTTAGAAATAAGTACGCCTGCGCAGACTCCGTCGGGATCTGGATGATGCACGACGGCGACGCGGTCGTTTGTGGAAAGTTCAGCGATGAGTCTATCAAAGCGTTTCAATTCCGACGTTTCGCGTAATGATGTGCTCAAAGTACTATGAGGGGACCTTGCGGCCCCCGTGTGATTTCTGTGATTTATCCGCGCCAAAGTGCGGGAAATCCGTTGGATACTTTATGATGCGCCAACGATGGTGACTATTCAGTTATTGTACTCTGCCTGGCCGCCAAGCTCAAGCAGTTTTGCCTTGACGGTCTTGATGAGCCAAGGGCTTTGGAACAGTAGGGGGGTCGATGAGGGGGGAATTGAGGATGGTGAGCTTTGAATAACTTCGGTATTCAAGGCGAGCTGCGAGTACTTTGACTCTTTTGGTTGATGTTTCAAAGTTCTCGTTGCCATGAGTGAAATAATGGCAAAAACGATGGATGGACAGAGTTGCCGGCCTTAGCGTTAGGTACTGCGCTTGGCTACGGCGTACAATGATTTATGCTGGTAAAAGCACACGCGTTGCGCTCTGCTGCGTGCCCATCGCCATCACATCCATTGTGTGTGTTGCCATTAACGGTATGGGTGGCAGAACATTTATATAGCTGTATCGTACTGTTTTCAGAATAAGTACGACTTGTCTGTACTGGTTGTTTATATAGACAGTCGCGAGGTGATAGTATGTACGTACGAAGGCTAGTCAAAGCAGGTCAGGCTTCCCATACGATTTCTCTTCCCAAGGATTGGCTTGAGAAGAACAAGCTCCAAAAGGGAGACATGGTCTATATTACCGAGCATACGGATACGGACTTGATGCTCTCGCCTCAGAAGCGTGAGACTGTTGAAGTGCCAAGAGAGATTGTCATTCCTATCGGGGGCAAGGATCTCGGCTCAATCCAACGCGAGCTCACCAGCGCGTATCTCAACAACTACAATACGATTGTGCTCACTGGCGACAACCCCACTGCGTTAAAGCAGGTTAGGGAGATGATCCACAACTTCATCGCCTTGGAGATCTCAGAGCAAACAACGACAAAGATCGTGGCAAAGGATCTCTTGAATCTGCAGGAGATCTCGATTCCCAAGACCATCAGGAGACTGGATATGATCTTGCGTTCGCTCATCAAGGACGCTCAGGCCATGCCCTTGGGTGGCAAGGTCCACGAAAGCATTGCCTTTCGGGACGAGGACATCAACAGGCTCTACTTCATGATATTTAGGCTCTTGAAGAAGGCGCTTGGAAATCCTGATGTAGCGCAGAAATTCGAGCTCTCAAGCGCTAACATCTTATCGACGTGGTATCTGATCCATAATCTGGAGAATATGGGTGACGCGCTTGCGCAGGTCTGCTCCCTAAAAGAGACAGTCTCAAGCATCAAAGATGAGGCAGTGCTTGCCTCGCTCCATGAAGACATCGATATAGGATTCAAGGACGTGATGAAAGCATATTTCAATCACGATAAGAATCTCGCCAACCAGGTGGCTGGCAGGTGGCCTGCGTTTGCGGATAAGGCTAATGGTCTCTTTGAGAAGAATAAGACCCCTGATCTGGCTTTGATGAAGGAGCAGTTCAAGCAGGTCTTTTCTCAGATCTCAAACATCGCGCGCATAGTGATGGATGAAGAGAATGCTCCGGGAGTTTAGTAAGTCAAGCGCCGCGACGACTCTGCTTGAGGCCTTTGTCGCGTCCACAGCGACCAATGTGGCGATCCTTGACAGCCAGGGCAAGGAGATCTTCGCGTTAGGGAGCTTGCCTTTTTTGTGTCAGATTATCCATAACAAGGACGCAAGGGTCTGTCCAGACACGTGCCGCTTGCATGAGTCTCATCCGCGTTTTGAGTGTGATGGTGGGCTCATGACGCTGTCGGCGCCATTGCTGGTCAATAATGAACGCGCCGGCACCCTGGTGGCGAGGGGTCTGCGCACAAATTCTTCGACTCCTAAGCTTACTTCGATCGCCGAGCAGATAGGTGTCGAGGAAGGGGAGCTTGTCGATGAGTTCCAAA
>DATDXB010000203.1:0-11440 GCA_035289465.1 Candidatus Nanoarchaeia archaeon | reverse complement strand
CGACGTGTAACAGTCTGGGATGTTCTCAGTCCGCAAGTGATTCGTTCTATGTCTTTAATTCAGCCCCCCCATCACCGACGTTGCGTGATGTCTCAAACACAGCCAACAACACCATTGTCTTTAATTGGAGCTCAGGGGGTGCCGATCCTGATGGTGATGCGACGTTCTTCATCTTCGAGCTTGACGGCGATCAAACAGTGGGGGTCTCTGCGCCAAGGACCTTGACGGTGTCAAATGGGTCTCACACCTGGAAGGTCCAGGAATGCGATGACAATGACTGCAGTCAATTCTCGACAGACACATTCACGGTCACTAACGCTCCCCCCTCGCTTCCCAATCTCACCCCTATGAACGCGACGACATCTTCTGAGCTGTCCTTCTCCTGGGTCTCAGGTGTCGACCCTGATGGTGCGGCGACCTATGATGAATTCCAGCTCAACAATGGGACTATGCTCTCAAATGTATCTTCTCCTCTGACGGCGACGATCTCAGGTATACAGGCGGCGACATGGAGGGTGCGTACGTGTGACGTGGGTGGTGCATGCAGTGCGTTTGCCGAGAACACCTTTGTGCGTTTTAGTTGTGAAGAGGAAGCAGGGCTTACACCCGTATTGCCTGGGGGAAGGGGGCGGGTTAGTGGAGGGGGCGGCGATGGCAAGCGGCAGCCCGTATTGTGCGTTGAGACCTGGGTATGCACGGAATTCGAGCCTTGTGATCCAGAGGGGACTCAGGCAAGGCAATGTACAGATGTGATGGGGTGTGGTACTTCAAATACTAAACCTTCTGAGACAAATTCCTGCGAGTACATACGTCCGAAGCGACCTTCGCTCTTAGAGATGCCTGCCGAGCTGATTCGTGAGGCCTTGCGTCGTATAGAAGAGATCAAAAAGATGATGGGTTTGGATGCGAGAGTATGGTTTGCGTTGCTTGGTGCGGTGTTGGCGGTGGTCTTTGCCTTGACCCTGGGCTGGCGGACAAGGGGGCATAACCCACCAGAGTACGATGATATTCTTAGCGCTTCGGTTCCAGTAAAAAGAAATCCTTCGCCCAGACAGCGATCGAAGAGACGAAGATAGACAAGAGCACAAAGATAAGGATAAGATCGACGACTAAGGGGAGTCCGACAAGGGGGATGGTGGACAAGACGATGGCGACAACGCACACGTCGATGCCTTTTGCGGCGACAACGGACATGAAGATCTTCTCGCGCAAGGAGTGGCTTTCCCCAAATGCCACTTGGATAGCGACAAAGCGGAGGAGATGGTAGACCGCAAAGAGCCCCAGGGCCTTGAGCAGGAATATGGGTTCCCATAGGGGTCTGATGAGGTAACCGACAAGAACAAAGACCAGGATGGTCAGTGATCTGGCAAAGACGCTTTCGACATCAAGGAGTCGGATTTTCTCTTTGAAATTGACATTGGCCACAAAGATGCCTAGCGTGCTGACGGCAAGGACTCCGTTGCCGCCGAGCTGTTCAGCGAGGACATACGACAGCAGCGCTGCAAGGACGACGGCAAGTGCTGAGTAGGATTGGTGGTAATTGTGTCTGATGATCTTAATCAAGATCAGCGCAATCAGGAGTCCTGCCCCTAGTCCGGAGACGAATGTGGCGAGAAATGGCACGATCTGGGCAAAGACTGCCGTCGTCAATGTTTCTTTAGGGCTTGATTGGATAAGGTCGACGACAAAGAAGGGGATGAGTACGGTGAGCGGTGTGTTAAGAAGAGATTCGAGTTTGAGCAGATCCAATACGCGCAGGTGTTTTTCTCCAAGGAGGGGGATAACGACTGAGGGGGAGGTGCCGCAGAGGGCTCCTGCGAACAAGAGGCAGAGTCCGATGTCAAATCCAAAGATGCTGTAGGTGGCCAGGGTGAAGATGGTCATGAGGATCACAAGGAAAATGATGATAAGCCTAAAGGTGCGGTTTGAGAGCGTGTCGATGCGTTTGAGGTCGATGCGTGATGTGCTGTCAAAGACGATCATGGCAAGGGCAAGGATGCCTAATGACGCGATGAACGTGGTGGGGAAATCAGGTATGGCAAGACCTAGGTCTTGGAGTTTGGCGAGCCCCATGCCGATGAGGATGAGGAGCAGCACATCAGGGATGCGCAGTTTGTTAGCGAGGGCTGATGCGAGGAGTCCCAGCAGTAAGATGACGGCGATGGCCGTGAGAAGCATCAGAGGATCCATGAGAGAAATCCTCCATGGAGTATATTTAAACCTTGTTCAGCAAGGATTTTTATAGAGCCGATTCGCTCTGTGAAGAGATGGCAGTCAGTAAGGTCCTCAAAGAGGTCTTGGGCAGTCTCAAGCCGCAGGGTCCCTCAAAAGAGATCACCGCCACGCTCAAAAAGGTCAACGATCTGATCGAGGGTGCAAATCTCAAGGCAAAAGCGGTCATCGGTGGTAGTTATGCCAAGGGCACCAACCTCCCAGGAGATCATGACGTCGACATCTTTGTCAAGTTCTCAATGGCCTATGTCGAGCAAGACTTGAGCGCGTTATTAGGTAAAGTCATGATACCCTTCAAACCATTGCGTGTCCATGGCTCAAGGGATTATTTTCAGCTCAAACAAGCTGGTGTGTCGTATGAGTTCATTCCTGTGTTGGACATAAAATCCACAAATCAAGTCCAGAACGTGACTGATTGTTCGACCTTGCACACCTCGTGGTTTCTCAAAAAGGGCAAAGGTTTGCAGGACCAAGTCAGGCTTGCCAAACTCTTTTGCAAGGCCCAGGGGGTCTATGGCGCCGAGTCGCATATCAGGGGTTTTTCAGGTCATGTGCTTGATATCCTCATTGTCTATTATGGGGGCTTTGAGAAGCTCCTTAAGGCGGTGCAGAAGTGGAAGGTGAAGACCGTCATTGACCAGGGCAATGTGCATAAGGGTAAGGCCTTGTTCAATCTCAATAAGTCCAAGACCTTGGGGCCTCTGGTTGTCATTGATCCTATCCAGCGCGATCGTAATGCCTCATCAGGTGTGAGTGAGGAGAAGTTCCACCGGTTAATCGATGCGGCAAAAGCCTTCTCAAAAAAGCCGTCTTCTGCGTTCTTCGTGCCTGAGGAGCTCGATCTTGATATATTAAAGAAGAAGTTCCCTGCCCTCTTGATTGTCAAACTCAAGCCCCATGAAGGAAAAGATGACGTGGTGGGCAGTAAGGTGCTCAAGGTCTTTGAGGAGTTGCGCGCTTCATTAAAAGATTTCTCCCCGATAGAATCGGGTTGGGAATTCGAGGACCCATCGATTCTTTGGTACGGCTTGGCGAGGACAAGACGTGACAGCGAAATACTCATCTCAGGTCCTCCGATTGATATCGTCCAGCATGCTGAGGCCTTTAAGAAAGCGCACAAGGGGGCCTTTGTCAAAGATGGGCGTTTGTTCGCAAAAGAGAAGCGGGAACTCATTGATGCCTTAGATGTCGCAAAAGTGGCGCTCAAGCATCCGCATCTCAAGGAGAAGATGGTCTCGCATATTGTTGAGTTGAGAAAGTAAAATCGACGGCAAGCGACACGCATTCAATTATCGATCTTCTGTTTTGCTGCTTGGGAAGACTTCATCGCGGCGATCTGTTTTTTTTGGTCAAATCTGTCCTTGACGTGTTTGGATAGGATTACTCCTACACCTGCTCCAGGGACCACGGCGGATGCGATTTCGGTGCCGATGTCAAACCAGGTCTGTTCGCTGCGGAGGCGTTGTGATATCTGGTTCTTCAACGGTGATGATGTCGATACTTCGCCAGTGATGGCATTGACTTCAAGAGTCGCAGTCTTGCTGCCGTGGGTGAGTTCAAAGACGTGCACGGGCCGGAAATACAAGGATATCGTCTTGATATTGACACGCTCTTCGGTGACTTTGTCGGCTTCGATGGGTTTGATGAGGTCCTTGATCAGATCGCGCAGCAATGCCGAGATCTTGACGGTGGGTTCAAGCACGATGGTGTCGGCCTGGCTTTGCAGATCCTTAAGCGAACTGATCTTGTGCGCAGGGGCCTTGCGATAAGTGTCTAGTTTCTTGTCGCTGCCGCCGATGGCGTTTTTGATGATGCTCTTGGTGAAGGATTCAAAGCAGTGGTCTTCAGCCTCGATATCAAGTAGGGGTGAATCTGCTCGTACGTCAAAGGCCTGGCCATTGATGTGCACAGCCCTGACCTCGGGTTTCACCGCGACAGAATATCGGGTCCTTCGTTGGTATTGGAGCAGGCTTTCTCCTTCAATGTACCAGAAGGGCTCAAAGCGTTTCGCATGGGCCCCGACAAGGATCTCGTAGGTGTTCTTGTTGAAGGTATTGACCAGCGAATGGAACATGCCAAAGGCCTTCTTTTTGTAGGGTGCGATGCGTTTTTCCGCGTCATCGCGAGAGAAGATCTCATGGAGAACCTGCATCTCCAATTTCTTTGAGCCTGTGACACGGACCATGTAATCGAGGATGGGGTGTTTTCTTATAAAGGTTTGCCGGGATAGTAAGCGGCAGTATATCTTGATGGATCGTGTGTCGCTTACTATTGAGAAGAGGACACTCTTGCCCAATGAAGGATGTCCTCTTCGAGAATCCCCCAGTAGTTATTTAAATCCGCGCTGATTGCCCAAGGCCTATGCCTCGTCGTAAATCACAGCCTTGGTACATCAGAGCGATCAAAGGTCTCTTTTCAGCCATTTGGTGGATCATCAGAAACATCGCAAAGCTCATCGCGTGGGTGGCTGTAGGTATCTGGTCTCTGATTCATAGTGGCGCAAAGAAAGCGCGGCAAGCCCATGCAGAGCGAAGCGAACGCAAAGAGAAAGAGCAGGTCAAAGAACAAGCTCATAAGCGTCATGGTGATGCGAAGTATCAGCCAGTCAAAGTCCAGAGCACGACAAAGGGTGCGTTTGAATCCTTTGAATCATCGATTCTCAATGACTCGCTCATCGTCGCTGTGGCTGGCAAGAGAGGCTCAGGTAAATCGAGCTTGGGTTTTGCCTTGATGGAGAATATCAATGCAAAGACCAAGAGACCGTGCTTTGTCTTAGGCGTCGCAGACACCCACCTTCCATCCTACATCTCCTCGGTCCAAGACATCGAAGAGGTCAAAAACGACGGCGTGGTCTTAGTTGATGAAGGTGCGATCACGTTCTCCTCACGCCAATCCATGAGCAAGAAGAACAAGGAACTCGGAGAACTCCTCGCTATTGCAAGGCACAAGAACATGACGCTCATCCTCGTCACCCAGAACACAGGGATGCTCGACAAGAACGTGCTCAATCTCTGTGACACTATCTTGCTTAAGCAAGGTTCTCTGCTCCAATCCGAGATGGAGCGCTCTGTCATCAAGAAGCTCTACGAGAAAGCGACCCCTGCTCTTGATGCCTTGTCCCACGACAAAATGAAGGGAGGGGTCTATGTCGTGGATGGCAACTTTGAGGGCGTCATCGTGGTGGGTCTTCCATCATTCTGGTCGCAGAATCTCTCCAAGAACCGTGCACATGAAGCTCAGACAGCTTAAGGATCTCTTGCCTCAACTTAAGGAGGCATTGTCACAGCGCGGCTCAAAGATAGTGGTCTCGGGCTCGTACGAGATTGCTGTGGATCCCAACAATTTCTTCAGCGTGACTCCTCTTCCATCCTCAAATAGTGTCGTCTTCATCGACGGTGGCAACGCCGAAGTCATAGGCGCTGTCAACGTCTCATTGCAGATGATCCGTCTAGCTGCGTCGACGTATAAATGCAACACCCAAGAGAGTTTCCTCCGAAAAGAATCATTCTGTCTCACCACAACCGTGCCAAAAAAAGGCCAGCTCTTCTTCAAGACGTCGATGACACCCAATTTAGTGGACGTCCCTGTCTTCTCGATCCAGGATCCGACCATCGCCCCAAAGCGTGGCCTGCCTTCAGTTTCGCTCATGCCAGAGATCGCAAGGAGATTCGCAGAGATCTCTCTGGCCACAGAAGCCCTGGTTTCCCTTGAGCGCGACGACGTCGTGGTGATGGACGGTCTTCTTTCGCCGCGTTACACAGGAGAGGATCTGCTCATAGAAGATCTGCTCGCAAAAGCAAAACACAAAGGCATCACCATCTTAGGCCTCGCCAAGACCTCGCGCCTGATGACAGAAGCAGGTGATAGTGCGATGGATGCTCTGGCTTCAGTCTCACCCGGGGGTCTATGGAGGTATTCCTCTCCAGCAGACAAGCAATCCATCACGACGCACTTCGTGCGTCTACACCCAAATTCAACGCACGTCTTTCGTCTTGAAGTCCCCTCATTTTGTCTCGACAATCTCGATGAGGCCCTCTCGACCCTTGCGTCTCAGAGCACGGATCCTATCTTCTTAGGTTACCCCTATGGGCTTATCGCAGCAGACAAATTAGCGAGAGTATCAAATCACGAACAAGAATACCTGAGATTAGCCTTGCAATCAGTCGCAGGCAAGGACTTCAAAGACATCGCCCAGGCGATGCGCTCAATTGATGCGCATCAGATATTGGATTCGATGTGATTCGAATATGATTTTTAAATGGATCACTCATTTCTTGAAACTCCTTCACCTCATCAGAAAATCTTTCGGTTTTCTTCCCTAAAAGCTTATTAATCACCTTACCTTAGGAGGAAAGTATGTCGGACCTCATCGATCGCGGCGAAGAGATTTACCAAAAGATAAAGCCGCGTCTCAAAGGAAACGAAGGCAAGATGATTGCGATAGACGTTGATTCAGGGGATTACTTTATTGGAGAGGATCCCTTAGAGGCATGTGACAAGGGCAATGAGAAGTACCCAAATAAGTTATTTTACATCACGAAAATAGGAGCGAAAGCTGCATTCTTTGTAGGTGCATTATGAACGGAAGATATCTCTTTGGTTTGCCATTTATGACGTGTTCTCTTGATGCGACTGAGATAGAATGCTTGGTGGACACGGGATTCAGTGGGGCTTTAGCACTCCCTCTTGAGCTTGTGCGCCGTTTGGGTCTTAAGGCGAGAGCAGATGTGAACTATGTTATGGCCGATGGTACGTCCTCACGATCCAGGATGTATTAGGGTCAGGTGGATTGGTGCGGCGAGCGCAAAAGAGTTTGGGCGCTCGGGACCGCATCGTCTCTGCCGCTTGCAGGTATGGGCCTCCTCAAGGACGCGAGGATGATTCTAGACCCATCACAAGGAGTCCTGATTATCAAACCAAGTGTAACGAGTTCAGAATTCAAAAACAACTAAGGAGCAGTCTGCGGCTCGCCCAATTTCCTGACTAGCTCATCGTATTCCTTCTTCAGGGTTTCATAATGGGCCTTCTTGGCTGGGTTGATCTGGCCGTGTTCGACATCCCACTTCAAGGTGAGGATCTCATCGCGGATGTGCATGAGTCGCGACATAGCGGATTGGTGCTCTTCAGAGCGTCCGTCCTTGGCTTCTTCAGTCTCTTTTTCAGAGGCGATCTCTCGGAAGCGTCGAAGCGCGCTTGAGGCCTTCTTGCGCCGTGAAACAGGAGCCTTCTTGCCGGACTTTTCTTCATCAGAAGGGTCTTCATCAGGGCTGTCATCGCCGTCAGGTTGAGGCTCAGGAAGAGGTTCTGGGACTGGTTGTGTTGGTTCTTCTGGCTGTGGCGTGGGCTCTGGCTTATGCGGATGTGGGTGATCGTGTGCCATAGCAGATGCAAACAGACAGCGCTTTTAAAAGATTTCGGCTCAAATCAAGAAATGCGATCGAAGATACATTTATAAATGAACTTGGCGAAAAATCACTTCATGCATCGCACGAAGCGCGACGAGCGATTCATTCTGTGGTTCTCTGAGATAGATAACGATGACGTTGGGCTTGTGGGGGGCAAGAACGCCTCCTTGGGAGAGATGTATCAGACCCTGGGCAAAGAGGGTGTGAGGATCCCTAATGGTTTTGCTATCACCGCTCATGCATATAGATATCTCCTTCAACAGGGCGGTATCGGGGAGGAGATGCACAGGGCCCTCAGAGGGCTCAAGATCAGTGATGTCATAGACCTTGCCACTCGCGGCGCTCACTTAAGGGAGCTCATCAAGTCCTGTGACTTTCCAAAGGAGCTTGATGAATCTATAAGGGCTGCCTATCGTCGTCTCTGCAGGGAATACGGCAAAGACGCTGATGTCGCGGTGAGATCCTCAGCCACCGCAGAAGACCTCCCGACTGCTTCATTCGCTGGACAACAGGAGACCTTCCTCAACATTAGAGGAGAAGATGGTCTCTTAGAAGCCTGCAAGAACTGTTTCGCCTCATTGTTCACCAACCGCGCCATCTCTTACAGAGTCGACAAGGGTTTTGACCACTTCAAGATCGCCTTGTCAATCGGCGTGCAGAAGATGGTCCGTTCAGACTTGGCATGCTCAGGTGTCATGTTCACCTTAGACACAGAGACGGGGTTTAAGGATGTCATCATCATCGATGCTGCGTATGGTCTGGGTGAGAATGTTGTGCAAGGTATCGTCAATCCGGATGAGTATCACGTCTTCAAACCTACCTTGCGTCTTGGCTACAAACCCATCTTAGCAAAGAAACTCGGCGCAAAAGAGCAGAAGATGATCTATGCATCGACTGGCAAGAAGCCGACAAAGAATGTCCCTGTCTCTCAGCATGAGAGGGAGAACTTCGCGATCAATGATGAGGAGATTCTCCAGCTCGCCCATTGGGGGGCCATCATCGAAGACCATTACACCAAGCGCAATGGGCATCTGACGCCTATGGACATCGAGTGGGCTAAAGACGGCGAGTCAGGCAAGCTCTTTATCGTCCAGGCACGACCTGAGACGGTAAAGAGCCAGCAGGATATCACCGTCTATGAGGAGTTTGATCTCAAGCAGAAGGGCAAGCTTATCACTAAGGGCATTGCCATCAGTAACAAGATCGCGACAGGCAGGGCGCATATCATCAATGACGTCAAGGATTTGCACAAGTTCAAGCCGGGCGAAGTCTTGGTCACGAATGTCACTGATCCTGATTGGGAGCCCATCATGAAGATCGCGGCGGCTATTGTCACCAATCATGGCGGCAAGACTTCTCATGCGGCGATCGTCAGCAGGGAGTTAGGGATAACCTGTATTGTCGGCTGTGGTGATGCGACAGAGAAAATCAAGGATGGCCAGAAGATCACCGTCAGTTGTGCAGAGGGTGAAGAAGGCAAGGTCTATGAGGGTTTCCTCAAGTACCAAGTCACCAAGCACGATCTCAAGAAGATCCCAAGGACAAGGACGCAGATCCTGATGAATCTGGGCAATCCTGATCAAGCGTATGGTTTGAGTTTCTTGCCGCATAAGGGCATTGGATTAGCAAGAGAGGAGTTCATCATCAATTCGTATATCAAGATCCACCCCATGGCGCTCATACAGTTCAACACGCTTAAGGACCAGGAGGCAAAACAGACCATTGCGGATCTGACGGCCACCTACAAAGACAAACGGCAGTTCTTCGTCGATAAACTTGCTCAAGGCATCGGCACGCTCGCATCATCAGTCTATCCTCATGACATCATCGTGCGTCTCTCCGACTTCAAGACCAATGAGTATGCGAACCTCATAGGCGGAAAAGAGTTTGAGCCTAAAGAGGAGAATCCGATGATCGGTTGGCGCGGAGCCTCAAGGTATTATTCAGATAGGTTCAAGGAAGCATTCGCCCTGGAGTGCCAAGCGATCAAGAAAACTCGCGATATCTTTGGCCTGCACAACATCAAGGTGATGATTCCGGTCTGCAGAACCCCTGAAGAGGGCAAGCGTGTCATCGCAGAGATGGCAAAAAATGGCCTGGTCCAGCACAAGGATCATCTTGAGGTCTATGTCATGTGCGAAGTGCCTTCAAATGTCATCCTGGCGGAAGAGTTCTGCAAGATTTTTGATGGCTTCTCGATCGGCTCAAACGACCTCACCCAAACGACATTGGCTGTCGATAGGGACTCAGAACTGGTCTCCCACCTTTTCGACGAGCGCAATGAAGCAGTCAAGCGCATGGTCTCTCACGTCATCGCTGTTGCAAGAAAGCACAACAAGAAGATAGGTATCTGCGGTGACGCCCCTTCGACATTCCCAGAATTTGCCACTTTCCTGGTGGATTGCGGTATCGACAGCATCTCCTTATCCCCCGACGCAGTCATCCGTACAATACTCCACATCGCCCAGCACGAGAAGAAGATCGGCAATAAAGTGTTGAATAAGGGTTGGGGTCTGTAGGACTTACTTGCTTACGAATTCGACATTAGGTTTATTCCTGAATTTCTGATCCCCTGTGAGATATTTTATCCCTAACTGAAAGGAGAGTGAATATCCCAGACAATCAGCATAGCTCAATTTTTCTTTTGGATAATGGTACTTCAAGATCATGGCAAAGGGGATACACGTCTTGGTGGTGGGGATGGTGAGTTTTGAATAGATCTCCAAGTTCTCATCGGCCGCTTCCTGCCCAAAATCCCGCAAGATTGATCGATAGAACTCGGCAAGGTGCATGGAGCTGGTGATGAGTTTGGCTGCGAGGTACTTAAAGAATTTCTGATTCCCCTTGACAATTTCAATCAGGGCATAAGAATCCGCAAAATAGACCTCAGTCATATCCTTCCTCGTCAAGTTCATCCATGATTTGTTGTGTCGGTTTCTTGAACTTCAAAGTCCCGAAGGTCTTGCGTACGAGATCCATGTGGTCCGGTACGAGGAGCAAGGTGATCGGCTTATCAGTACGAATATGCTCTTGTTCAACGATCTCGCTAGGGATGGTGACGCCAATTGAGTTACCCCATTCTCGTGGTTTTGCTTGGAAGACTACCATGTGATTAAGATAATTTAGTTATATAAAAGCATTTCTTTGGTGAGTCATAAGAGATGCTCATCAAATCATTCACGCTCAGATCGCAGCGCTTTACAATCTCTTTTGGAAATAAGATGACAAACTCATTGCCTTTCCGAACGGGTTTCGCAGTGAATTTCACCCAGTTTTCACCAAAGCGAGGCTTCATCCCCTATAAGATAACTTAGTTATATTTAACCCTTGTGCATATATAAATGCCTTCAAAATCCCGTCCGCCATCTTCTTAAAGCGTCTATGCCCATGGTGGGGGTATGGATGGTCGTATGCGTGCTTTGGAGCGTGATGGTCGTAATGATCCTGCCTTACGGGCTGCTTATCGTCATGGTCTTGAGCGTTTGCTTTTTTGCGGGTATCATCATGTGTTGCCTGATTATGTTGGGGCAGGTGGGGTGTGGCTTGAGGACTTGACGAATCAGGCAGCTCGGCTTGATGCTGAGGGTCTTCCTGTTGAGAGTGATGTGCCGGTTTTCGGTATTCATGGCGTACCGCACAAAGGTGGGCGTGTGAGTGTGATTGTGCGTGATCTGCTTGATGGGGAAGTTTCTCCTTATCGCGAGCAGTCGGATTGGCTTGAGTGTACTCAAGAGCGGTCTGATGGGAGCACAGGGGATTATGGTCGTTGGAAGCTTCCTTGTGCTCATGCTCTTACTGATACG
>DATDXB010000202.1:0-10478 GCA_035289465.1 Candidatus Nanoarchaeia archaeon | reverse complement strand
ACTTTGTCGACGAGAAATAAACTGTTGTGAAAAATTCCCTATGAACTCAGTTCAGAAACTCAGGTTTATAAGTTCCTTAACCTTTGGGATGAATATGTCTGAAGATCGCCCTCGCCTCTCACAAAAGACCAGTCTTGCTCTTGGTGTGGTCTGTGTGGCTGGATATACTGCTCTTGGACTCGATAGTCTGGTGAAGCAGGCCGACTATGATATTGTTCCTTCCGGCGAAGGTGCCGCTCGGGTGCTTGGTAGTACAGCGATTGCTGGTGCTCTGGGATATGGAATCTCCAGAATTCCCCGCGTTGCCTCATGGGGACGAAGGGTCCTCAATTGGATGCTACCTCCGCACGCTGGCCGTCGCCGAGTGAACTGCTTGGGAGTTGTGGGCCTTGCAGGGCTTCTTGTCGGAGGCTACTTCTCTGCACGAGAAGGAGATACGCTCCATCCCACCGTAATTAATGGGCGGTCTGCTGTCGCGTCCATCGAATCTACTCTCGGCGTTCATTATGAGAGAGTCGGCCAAAATATTGATGCATTCAACCACACCTGGCGAGGTCTTCCAAGCGCTCCGGATAGCGATGAGATTGAGAGGACACAACGCATTCAGCAGAACTGGTCGCCAATTCCTCACGAGGTTGATGCTCAATCGAAACGGGTAGAGATGGGGCGTCGTCTGCAGCAAACAGGTGGCTTGGTGCATCTCTATGAGATAGCGGGCAAGGCGTTGACTGCGAGGATCTTGGACTTTGAAACGACCAACCCAATCGAATTCTCATCTTATGATCTGTTCTATGATGGGAAGAGAATAGGGGGTGAGTGTAGGCTATACCTGTCATTGATGAGATCACATAATTCCACTGGATGTCAGTTGTGGGTTTCTGCACCCGCCTCCAATCCCTTCGGAGAAGGCTATGTTGAATTAATCCTTAGTTCTACCCTCAACGGATATCCGTCTCGGGTCCAAACGGGCCAAATGAGCAATCCATCCGATCAAAGGTATACCATCAATCGAGCATATCTTATCATGGATCAGCTAGCAAGTAATGATTCTTGTCTGTGGATACGGTCGCTTGGGGGTCACGATCATCTCTTTGGCACGCCACTGAGGGGTGTGGGGATGTGGCAGATCTTCGCTCAAGACCAAGATATGCTCTATTTCCGAGACCAAGAAGGACAACTTCATCAGAGAACGCTAACAGGTGAGGACCGCCGCGTCACTAGCAATGATGTCCCTGAAGAGATCTTCCGTTACCTTCGAGGAATGTAGCGCGCGCTTAAGTCCCACAATCTTATAAACGATTCCGTTCTCTTGAACAGTGATGACTGTCTGCATCCCTATCTCGGCAGCTTCGGCAGGTCCCAAGGAGGACGCAGTCCATTCTCCAGAGCTCTCCGATGAAGCCTTTGTCGCAGAGATTGAACGCCGCGTCCAAGACACCATCACCCGCTTCTCGCTCTTCACAAACAAGGATCGCATCTTAGTGGCGGCATCAGGCGGCAAGGACTCAATGGCCTTGGCCCATATGCTCAAGAGATTCGGCTACCCGATTGAGGCAGTCACCGTCAATGCCCACATCGGTTGTTACACTGATGAGAATCTGAGAAATCTTCGCACAGTCTGCGAACAACAACAAATCCCTCTTCACGAGATCTCATTCCGAAAAGAGTTCGGCGGCGCCTTGTGTACCATCCGTGACACCATCAACAAGGGAGGCGAGGGTCTCTCTTCCTGCGCTGTCTGCGGCACATTCAGGAGGTACCTTCTTAACAAAAGATCAGTCGAGCTCAATGGAGATGTCCTCGCTTTGGGCCACAATCTCGACGATGAGGCACAGGCGTTCTTCATGAATCTTATAGGTAACAAGCTAGAGCTCTCGGCAAGGATGGGTCCAAGCACAGGAGAGCGCAAATCAGCGACGATGGTCCCCAGAGTCAAGCCGCTCTATTTTGTCTCAGAACAAGAAATTATTCGGTATGTCAAGATCCTCAAGTTCCCCGTGCATATCGGCAAGTGCCCTTGTTCATTAGATGGTCAGCGCAACTTTGTCAAGGATCTCTTCAATGATCTTGAAACTAAACATCCAGGGACAAAGCAGAAGGTCATCGCATATTTCCTAAAAAAGAAGGATGGTTTGCAGTCGATGTTCAAGGGTCAGCCGCAGATTGATTGCGAATCATGCGGCGAGGCATCCTCAAAGGGGACATGTAGGTCCTGTCAACTCCTTGAGATGTACAACACCCAGCGCGCCTCAGCCCAATCTTTATAAGACGACGTTATCAGAAGGCTTCATGGCGCAGGACTTTGTCTATCCCCAGAACAACGAGGCCCAATTTGTGGCCATGGCTCGTCGTTTGGGTATTGGTGAATTGGTCTTTGTCTATCGTGAGGCTCCCCCACCCTTGCAGGTCTTTGAAGGGGTCAAGGTTTCTCATGCTGTGGTCATCAAGGACAAGCCACTGCCCCGCATGATCAATCTCATCGACGATGCGCAGAAGACACGTTTTGCTTCTGAGCATCCGATGGTCTGGGGTCTGTGCGGCATCGAACGGGGCCAAAAGGACTTCTTGCATCATCGAGGTTCAGGAATCAATCAAGTGATCGCCAAGATGCTCGCCAAGAACCAGAAGCATTACCTCCTGGATTTCTCTCTGCTGTTGCACGCCCCACAACCAGAACGCTCGCGCTTGATGGGAAGGATGGCTCAGAACCTGTGCCTGTGCAAAAAGTTCGGCGTCGCCGTGCATATCGCTTCCTTTGCCCGATCCCCTCAAGGGATGCGCTCGACAAAGGATCTGCAAGCATTGCTGCGCTTGATTCAAAGATTGTAGGTCACTTCTTCTGCAAGGCCATCAAATCCGTAAGATTGAGCTCAAAGACCGCGACAGGCAGCTGGATGTCAAAATTACCCAAGACCTTGGGATGGATCTCGCCCAAGTAGGCCACGCCCTTTCCTTTGACCGTGATCCTTGCGACACGGCCGGCGATGAAAGAAGGATGCTCGGTCTCTTCTACCGCATATTCGACGCCTAGAGCATTGAGCAGGGCATCTGCGACTTGACGGATGGCAGTATAGTCGATCTCGGCACCACAAATGACCGAAGCGATGCGCTCGTAATCATGCGTCTCTTTGCCTTTTCTGACGGTGACCAGACCTTGTTCGAAAATCCTTTGAGGATAGACATGGTGCTTGTTCTTTGACAACACATCCATCAGGATCGGGATGAGCCAGGTCCGGACACACGAATAGGATTCCGACATGTACTCTTTTATCTCGACCGTACCTGTGTCAGGACAGCACATCTTGTCGTAAAGAGTCTGCTTGTTTGAGAGGACCGCTGAAAGGACTTCCTGCATCCCAAATCCAACAAGGATCTCCCTTGTACGTTTGGAAAGCGCGGCAATATGCATGACATCACCTGCAGTATAGCTGGTGAGCGGAGCAATCGGGACCTTGTCGTAGCCATACATCACGGCGATATCCTCGATGACGTCGACGGGGTGCAAGATGTCTGCGCGGTAGGAAGGGATGTGGATGACATCTTTGACCACACTATAACGCGCCGTCTCAAGCAACGCATTGATCTCCTGTCTTGAAAGATCGATACCTATTAGGGCCTTGACTTGTTCTGGCGAGATCTTTATGGTGTTCTTATAATCAAAAGGAGTGACCTTTTCTGCGCCATTTGATTTGATGGTGACTGAGCCTATCTTGAATCCCCTATCTGCGAATGCATAAGCAAGAATATTTGTGGCTACATCGACTGCTTCTTCGTCCGTGCCTGATACTTCCACCTGAAGATCTGAATCTCCAATCTCTACCTTTCCCAGATCGTTTGAATTGATGATCGGAATAAAAGCAAGCACTCGGTCTTTTGCGTCAACGAGAACGGGGTACTTATCCATACCATCCAAGGTAGATGCATATTTTTGTCCAGTAGGATGTTCTTTGAGAATCTGTGCAAGGTTTAGCGGTTTGGAAAAACCTAGAGGGATGAATTTGATCTCTGATGACTTGACAGCTTTGTAAGTCACAGGGAATGCGACATCCTTGCCTCGATATATACCGATTGAGATCTTACGACGCTTACGACCAAAACCTGTGTCAAGCTTCTCCTGCAATTGGATCATCTGACGCAAAAGATCATCAGTGACCTGCTGGCCCTTTGCAGAGAACATGGCGATATGAGGACGGACATCATTGACTGATTTGTCGACGATGATGGTGTCTTTTGTCTTGTCGACTTTGAGCACAGGAATACCTTGCTCTAAGCCCAGGACTCCTTTGAAGAGTCTGGCGAGACCCTCGACGCTCCAGAGATAGGGCATCGCCGTGTCACCGCAACTCATCGTCACGGTATCTGTCGCCTTATCATAACTCTCAAGCTCAGCCTTGCCGTATTCACCCAGCTTGTCGAGCTGTTCGATCGTGATCTTCTTGCCCAGAAGACTGCAGAGATCCTTGAACTGGAATTGGATAGTTGGCATCAGATCACCTTGGTGTACTTGAGGAATTCCAAGTCATGAGAGTAGAGATCACGGATATCTTTTAATCCCATCTTGAACATGCCGATGCGATCAATGCCCATACCCCAGGCAATGACAGGTACATCAACACCTAGCGGTTTGGTGAGCTCTGGGCGGAAAATACCTGCACCGCCTAGTTCGATCCAACCCAGCTCGGGATGCTTTGCAAAAAGCTCGCATGAGGGTTCAGTGAATGGGAAATAGGCAGGGCGCAGTTTGATCTGGTCAGTCTCGGCGAATTCCTCTGCAAACATCTTCAGCACGCCCTTGAGATGTGAGAGCGTCAGGCCTTGATCAAGGACGATACCCTCTGTCTGATAAAAGTCAGGCAAGTGAGTGGCATCAATGACATCATAACGGAAGCACTTGGTGATCCCAAAATATTTCCCCGGTATCTTCAGATCTTTTGAGGCAAGCATGCGCGCTGAAAGTGCAGTGCCCTGCGTGCGCAAGATCGTGCGCTGAGTGATCTTTTGGTCAAAAGCGTATCTCCAGCCCTTGCTCCCAGTCCCATATCCGGTCTCGTGCGATTGTTTGACCTTCTCGACGATTGACAAGTCGAGCTTCGCCTGCTGAGGCTCCTTGATATAGTACGCCTCGTGGATGTCTCTTGCCGAGTGAAATTGCGGCATGAACAGCGCGTCCATGTCCCAAAATTCTGATTCCACAATAGGACCAGACATCTCGGTGAAACCCAAAGAGGCGAACTTCTCCCTGACGGTGTCAAGGAAGGCACGATAGTGCTGTTTTCTGCCAAAACTCGTCCTTGGCACATTGATCTTGACGTCGTATCGTCTGAATTTGGCATCCTTCCAGCGCCCTAATTTGAGGTGCTCGGGCGTGAGACGATCAAGGACCTTCTCTGATGAGACTTTCTGCTCTGAAAGCTTCTTGCCTAAATCAGTCAGGGTGACTGTCACGGTCTTGTCCAAGAAGAGCTCGACTAAGTCCTTTCGCTTCTTGAGGGCATTGATAATCAGTTGTTGATCCTGAGTGAAACCCTGCAGAGACCTTGGCGACTTGTGGAGGGACTTTAGAAGTGTCTCCTCTTCCCACTCGCCTTTGAGGGCCTGCTCGCCTTCTTTGGTGCGCAGGACTTTGCCTTGCTCCAGCCTGATGAATCCCTTTGACTTGAGCAGACCCATCGATACATTGCATTCCTCAGCACTAAGACTTGTGGCTTGAGGAAGCTCCCTTATCGCGACAGGTTTGTCCAGCGACTCAAGCATCCTGCGCTCGGGCAGTCTGGTCGTCACATAGAGCAAGCCCGTCTTGCCCACCTTGACCATCTCTTTGATATCGCTTTTGCGCGACACCAGCTCTTTGTTCTCAAGCCATTGCGCAGCCCGATCAACCTCTACGACCTGAAGTTTTGAAGAGTGGGCAAGCTCCTGGAGAGTGATGCCTGGCTGGATGTGAGGGAGCACTGCGCGCTCTAGCGGATGGAGGCCTTCGATGAGCTTTTTGAGATCATCCATAGCGTGCACGAATCCCGAGATGTTATAAAAAGGTTTGTGATGAAAAGCCAAGCTAAGAAAATGAGATAAAGAAAAAACTACTTCCCCGGCTTCATGTTCTTCCAGGCGCCCTCAAAGAGTTCTTCCATGTGAGACGCGAAGAATGGGCTGTTGATCCAGATGCCCACATCATAATTAGGGTGGACATTCTTGTCGTCAAGGACCATGAACACCATCTCCTTGCCATCGACGATGACAAAACGAGCCCTGGAATTGGTGTGCCTCACCTCAGCGATGTCCTTGAGCTCATCGACGATGTGCTTGTTGTCCTTGGTGATCGGAGAAGCGATACGCACCTGCACGCCGCTCTTGGCAAGCTTTTCAATCGTCGGCTTGAGCCCTTCGGCCTTTCGCAACAACCCTTTGTCGGTGGTGCAGATGACCACGGATTTCTTGGCGTTACGCAAGGTCAAGTCCAAGTGCGAATACAGATTGTGCCTTCCAGTGATCGACCCTGAAAGCTCAGTCGGCTCCACAAGCTCCACACCCTTCGAGTGCAAAGTAACCAATTCCTTGAGCGTGTCTGAGCCCTTCAATGTCTCCAGACGCTTCAAGCGGTCATCGGCCTCGAGTCTGGTGTTCTTCTTGACCCTCTCGACAACCTCTACCGGAGGAATGGCAATATACTTAATGGGCTTGCCCAACTTCATGACCACAAAGCCCTTCTTCTCAAGAGACTCCAGGACATCATACGATCTTGAACGTGGAACATTCGCTATATCAGAAAGCTCGCCAGCAGTCGAAATGCCGCGCGACAACAAGGCCGCCCAAATCTTGACCTCATAGAGATTCAAACTGAAATACCGACGCAACTTGCTGAGAAACTCATCTTTGACGATCATTGTACCATCCCCCTTTTTTTTACGATGACCTAGTGAATATTTTACGCCATCCCCCTATTAATATGTTTTGATTTTTCACCCCTGACCCAGAACAACGCTGCGTCTGAATCCGGCGTGTTGTGCACTTCGCAGTAATGAAGCTCGATATTTAACCTTTGTTGGCATGCATTTTCTATGACGGCAGAGATTTTAAATACGAAACCGCCCGAAAAGCCCGCATGGACCTACTCTTTTCCCCACGAAGCATCGCTGTGGTCGGAGCATCACGCGACACCCACAAAGTGGGGACAGTCGTTCTCAAGAACCATCTTGAAGGATTCAAAGGAAAATTATTCGCCGTCAATCCCCATGCACAGCGCATCTTAGGAGTACCCTGCTATCCTTGCGTGAGCGCGATAGGACAACACATCGATCTTGCCGTCATCGCTGTCCCCGCCGCATTTGTCGCCCAAGTGCTTGAAGATTGCGGCAAGGCGAAAGTCCCCTTTGCCGTCGTGCTGAGTTCGGGATTCTCGGAATCCGGGCAAGATGGAAAGATCCTTGAAGGCCTCATCGCTGAAGTCGCAAGCCTCCACCATGTCCGAATCGTCGGACCTAATTGTCTTGGGCTTATCTCGCCATCAAGCGGGCTCAACACCTCATTTGTCTCAAAGATGCCCCACGCCGGTGAGATCGCATTCATCTCCCAAAGCGGAGCGCTCTGCAGCGCGATCTTGGACTGGTCGCTCACCGAAGGATTTGGATTCTCCAAATTCATCAGCATCGGCAACAAGGCAGACCTCCAGGAAGCTGAGTTCTTGCGCTATCTCGCCGATGATCCCCTGACCAAAGTCATCCTGCTCTATATCGAAGGGCTTCACGACGGACGCGCATTCATGGAAGCCTGCTCCTACGCGCGCTCAAAAAAACCCGTACTCGTGCTCAAAGGCGGACGCACCACGGCAGGAGCGAATGCGGCGAAAAGCCACACAGGATCGCTCACCGGATCAGATGATGTGTATACCACTGCATTTCGCCAATGCGGAGCGCTACAAGTGGAGACCACACGCCAGCTCTTTGACATCGGGCGCGCCCTCGCAAAACTGGGGGTCCCCCAAGACGGACAGGTCGCTATCGTGACCAACTCCGGCGGCCCAGGCATCCTCGCCTCAGACAGCGCCGAGTCGTCAGGATTGTCTCTGGCCAAACTCTCGGTAAAGACAACAAAACGACTCTCCTCATTTCTCCCCCCGCAGGCAAACATCCATAATCCTGTCGACGTGATCGGCGATGCCGATGCCCGGAGATATCTGCGAGCGCTCAATACCACGATCAAGGACCCCTCTGTGGGAAGCGTCATCGCGATGATGTGCCCACAAAAGATGGTCGATATGAATATGGTGGCGAAAGGTATCGCGCTCGCATCAAAGAAAACACCTATCGTCACCTGCTTCATGGGCGGCAAGAGCATGCACGTCGCCCGAGAGATATTCAAGAAGCAGGGAGTCCCTCACTTTGAGAACCCTGAAGAAGCCGCCGAAGCGCTGGCCATCATGCACCGCTATCATTCCGAAAAGACCTCGCGATGGAAGGAATATGGATCCCCCGCACCAACCCGCATTGCGAGCACGATCATCGCAAAAGCCAGAGCCAATAACAGAAACTCGCTGCTTGAAATCGAAGGACTCCGACTCGTCAACGAATATGGGATCAAGCCCTTGAACTCGACGCTTGCGACAACGCAAAAAGAAGCCCTCAAGGCAGCACGCAAATCGGGCTATCCTGTCGTCTTTAAAGTCAGCTCACCCGACATCCTGCACAAGACAGACGCCAAAGGGGTCATCCTCAATATCACGGATGACCTCGCGGCAAGAAACGCGTTTGATTCACTGAAATCATCAGCCAAGAAGGCTGACGCACGATTCGCAGGTGTCACGGTGCAGCCCATGATCAAAGGAAACGAAGTCATCATCGGCATGAACCGCGATCCCCAATTCGGACCTGTCCTCTTGTTTGGACTAGGAGGAGTGCTTGTCGAAGTAATCAAGGACGTGTCACGGCGCGTCGCTCCGGTGACCCTTTCTGACGCAAAGAAGATGATCGAAGAGATCAAAGCATGCAAGCTCTTGCACGGATTCCGCGGAAGGGCACCATGCGACACGACTTCGATCGCCAAGGCGCTTGTGGCCCTATCAGACATCGCTCTTGCCCACCCTGAGATCTCGACCATGGAGATCAATCCCCTCATGGTCACTTCACGCGGATCTGTCGCCGTGGATGTGCGCTGCGTGCTTAACTGAGCCTGTATCTCAATAGCGCTGCGATGCCGCCAAGACCATCTAATCGTTTTCCAGGCTCAGTCTCAGAATCCAAGAGCACCAAATCCGCACCAGCACGCTCGGCAGTCATCATGATCTCATCAAGACGCTTGAACTTGCCTGATTCGCGCGCCTGCTTGATACGACCTTCAGTGACCAATAACGACGCCACGGCACCAGCTTGAGCGGCTTTCTCGACCTCATCAGCGCCATACGCCGCCTTGCCATCCTTTGAGATCTCATGCGCGAGCTGTTCAATGATCTTGAGCTGTTCTGCGACGCGATGACGCGACAAGGCCTGCTTGACCTCATCTCTTCTGAGGACCTCCTCAATGCCATTTTTTGTGACTGATGAACAGGTCGCCATGACGGCCTTTTTCTTGAGCTCTGGAAGGAGTACCTTAAGTAAATCCTCCTTGAAAAAGGCTGGAGACGCGACAATCAAAGCATCAGGATTGTATTTGGTCCACGCTTGAGCAAGCTCGTCTGCGATCGTCGCATAGAAATCCTCGGACTTCTCCTCCATCGCTTTTTTTTGCACCTTGCCCTTGAGATGCAAGAGGATGCGACAGGACTCGGCGACAAGGCAGAGGAAGGCCTCCTCCCTATCATGCACCACCATCAATACCTGGCCTGGCGGCGGCTTTTGGGCATCATTGATCCTTGCGAGATGATGCGCCGCAAAACCCTCCTTCTTCTTGAGCGAAAGAGTGTCGTGAGGGGATAAGTCAATGGTGTGGTGCGACCCATGGGGCACGTCTTCAGGGCCATCCCTGACAAGACCCAAGATGCGAATCGAGGATTCGGCGTATTCGACTTTCTCCACCTCAATCGTAAGGGTGACTGGCTTTTTGATGATGGTCGCCTTACGATCCTCCTCAGCGCCTTTTTTGATCTTACGGATGGTCGAGGCACGGACTAAATCTCCTGGCTCGATGATGTGGGTGAGGACCCAAGAGTCCTCCGGGCGCTCCAGCTGAAGCTTTGCTGTGCCTTCCTTCTTATTGAGATTTGAGACCTTCATGAGAGCGATAGATAATCAAGGCGTAATAAAGGTTTGCCGATGCGCTATCCAGACGGAAATAGCGCTCTTGACACGGCCGGTAATGTTTAATTAACGTCATCTCCAAAATTCTTGAGTTTTGCCGTTAGAGTGATGAGGTTTAGGAGTTTGTTTTCTCCAAGGTGGTATTTTATTTCTGCGACTTCGGCGGGTGTTTTGCCTTTGAGTTCTTGGTGTGGGTTGACAAAATTGTGGATGATTTGTCTCATCTTCAATGTTTTGGAGGCGCTGGGG
>DATDXB010000201.1:0-2660 GCA_035289465.1 Candidatus Nanoarchaeia archaeon | reverse complement strand
CTCCTTAATACGCATATTTGCCGAGCCTGGCTAGCCCTTTACTTTTTCGACTTTCAATGTAGTATTCGAATCAGCATGTTCTGGGTGGAATGTGTGTACGTTGACAGTAAAACAATGTCTGATGAAAACTTATGATTCACGAGATATCAGAGGAAATTGCCAGAAAAAACAACCTGATCATCGCAGAGGGCAAGACCAAGATCATTGCCAAACGCGAAGGTAAAACTTACGATGGATATATTATTTCCAAAAATGACATCACGGCTGGCGATGGTGCAAAACATGATGTTATTCAGGGGAAAGCGGTGTTTGCAAACCAGACGACATGCAACGTCTTCCGTCTGCTCAAAGCTTGTGGAATACCGGTAGCGTTTCACGAGAAGGTCAATAGCACTACTTTTAGTGCGCCGCTTTGTTTGATGCTCCCGTATGAAGTTGTGGTTCGGCGTGAAGCGCACGGGTCATACCTTAAACGCATGCCCGGTGTTCCGAAAGAACATCTCTTTCCAAAGCTCTTGGTGGAGTTCTTCTTGAAGACCAGCGGCAAGAAGTGGAAGAATTACGACCTTCCTTGTGATGACCCGTTGATGGTGTATCCGGAGGGGTCAGGCGATATTGCTCTTTATGAGCCATTGAAGCCAATTCATTCCCAAAAACCGTTTCTGGTTCTCAGAAAGGAAGAAGTTTTCAGCTACAAGGAGGAATGGAACCTTTTTCCGTTGATGGCTAAAACTGCCAAGTCATCATTTCTTGTTCTTGAAAAAGCCTGGCAGATTGAAGGACCGAGACTTGTCGATATCAAAGTCGAGTTCGGTCTTTCGGAGAATGGTGCCTTGCTCCTTGCCGACGTCATCGACAATGACTCATGGCGAGTGGTAGAGAATGGCGCTTATATTGACAAGCAGGCATATCGGGATGGTGAAGATATAAATGAAGTGACTGGAAAATATCGTCGCGTCGTCGATATCACCGGGCAATTCTCCGCCTACCGGCTCAACAGCTTATCATTTGGCGTGGATCATTAGCAAGGGACGATGTTAGTTCAGCCACGGATGCACTCGTCCAGTTGTGCGGAGAAGACCCATTAAGCTACGGTCTCAAGCTGAATATAATTTCCTGCTCAATCCACAAGGAGCCGGTGCGGGGGTTGTACGTGTTGAACAGCCTCGTGCAGCAAGTACCAGATACTGTGATCATCGCCATCATTGGTCGGTCTAACGGGGCAGGGCCAACATTGTCTGCGGCGACAACTGTTCCCGTGATCACAGTTCCGGCAAGCTTCAAAGACTTTCCGGATGATGTGTGGTCTTCACTCCGTACACCATCATATGTGCCGGTCGCCACAGTCATTGAACCATCGAATGCTGTTATGATGGCTGTCGAGATTCTTGCGATGCGGAATCCGTTCCTTTACATGGTCCTTCGGGAACGACTTGAGGAACGTCAAATCAATACAATTCCAATCCAGTGATTACTTGTTCAGATCAAACACTCCGTGGGGAATTTCCTCACGGTTTTTTTATATATATTCTGAGGTGTCTATTCTGGCCTAGCGCCCACCATGATATTATGCTAGTTTTGGGAAAACGAACATTGAAAGGGTTTGTAAATATGAAATTTGAAGATGAAGTAACCATGATTGCCTTGACCGGCGGACCATGTGCCGGCAAGGATACTGCCATTGTCAGACTCACACAAGACCTTGAGGACAAAGGATTCGAAGTGTATGTCCAGCCGGAAGTTGCCGCCGAATTGATTTTGAGCGGGATCACTCCGCAACGGCTGGGCCACATGAGGTTCCAGCAATTGATCTTCAATGAGAGTGTCAGAAAGGAAGAGCTTCGACTATCTGCCGCCAGGCAGTCTGGATCGAGAAGAAAGAAAATCATTTTATGCAACCGTGGAGCGTTGGACGGTCGTGCATATATGATACGGCACCAGTTTGCCAAAATGGTCGCCGAAAGCGGTTACACACTGCCTCAACTCTGGTCGAGGTACAAAGGTGCATTCCATCTCGTATCGGCCGCCAACGGAGCGGAGAGGTACTACACCTTGGCCAATAACAAGGCACGCAAAGAATCAATCTCTGAAGCCAAGAAACTCGACGAGTTGACCAGAAATGCCTGGAATGGACACCCGCATCTGCGGATCATCGGGAACAAAAGACCCGGCGGTTTCGGTGCCAAGTACCGCGCCTTGCTCCGAGAAGTGTGCATGCTTCTCGGAATACCGGAACCATTGGAAATTGAAAGATGGTTTTTGGTAAAACCCAGATCGTTTACATCTTTGCCGATTGATAAAGTGGTAGTTGATATCGAGCAGCCGTATCTCCTTTCCTCGCATCCAGACGAAGAGTTGCGGATTCGGAAGCGCGGTATAGATGGAAACAGTGTGGCCTATCTGACGCAGAAACTCAATCGCGGGGATGTCAGGATCGAGGACGAAATGGTGATCTATCACGCCGAATATTCTGCTCATTTGCTTCACAGGGACAAGAGTAGATGGATCGTGAGAAAGAAGAGATGCTGTTTCGTGTGGAACGAGCAATATTTAGAACTCGATCACTTCACCAATCCGAGATTCCCATTCCTCAAACTGGAATGCGAGCTTACCAGGAGCAACCAAGAAGTGGTTATCCCACCATTTCTCAAAGTGATAAA
>DATDXB010000200.1:0-5234 GCA_035289465.1 Candidatus Nanoarchaeia archaeon | reverse complement strand
CACCACATCCACCCGAGGGATATCAAGACCTTCTTCAGCAACACTTGTGCAGATCAAGACCTGGAAGAGACCTAGCTTGAATTCATTGATCGCCTCAAGCTGTTCTTTTTGAGACATCCCTCTCCCTTCCTTCTTTTGCTGACCGACAAAAATCCTGCTCTGGACACCTTGTTGATCCAATGTTTCCTTGATCTGGTCGGCTGAATCACGATATTGAGTGAAGATGATGATCTTGGCATCAGGCTTTGCGTGATCATTGATGAGTTTTCTCAAGCGATCAAGTTTGGGATGCTCGATATTCTTCTCAGAGAGCTGTCGAGCGCAATGTAAGGCCTGACGAAACAAAAGATCACGCACGAGATTCTGCACCGCCTTCACTTTTGATGTCGCCGCCTCAGCCTCGATCTTCTCGAGATACTTCGCGGTCTGCGAGAGTCCTTGCGTCTCAAGCAACTCTGTCGCATGCTGGACTTTCATCGCTTCCGCAAGTAATGATATTGATTTCATCACAGCAAAATCTCGCTCGCCCCTTGCGATCTCGCTGTGCAATTGGCCTTGGAGCGCCAGCAACTGCGTCTTTGAAACATCAAGCGAGGAAAGATATCCCAATCCCTTGACCGCGACGAGCTTTGAGCGCTCGCACTCGTCGAGATAGTTTTTGAGTCTCTTAAGCTCTGGGGGAAAATCAACCTCTACATAACTCACCTGCGTCTCCTGCACATAGGGGGCGACATCAGGATCCTCAGGAGTCCTGATCTCCACGCGCTCGATGTCCAGATTTTTGCAGACCTCCAGGATCTTGTCTTTTTCCGCGCCAGGCGAAGCCGTCAAGCCCAAGATCCGCGCAAATTTCGCCCGTCTGAGATACTGCTTCGCAATGAGAACGTAGGAGTAATCCCCTACGGTCCTGTGAGCTTCATCGACGATCAACAACGAGACGTCTTCTAATGCGAGCTTGGCTCCTATGAGGTCATTCTCAAAGCCCTGGGGCGTCGTGAAGACAATGGATGCTTGGTCCCACAAGGCTTTTCTCTTTTGAGGAGACACATCACCTGTAAAGACCACCATCTCCGACTCTGGGATCTCCACATGATCCTTGAATGTCTGAAAATGCTGATTCACCAAAGGCTTTGTCGGAGAAACCATCACGATCTTGCTGTGAGGATGATCCTTGAGCCGTATCACCGCAAGCATCACTGCGATCAAGGTCTTACCCAGACCTGTCGGCAAGACCACTAAGGTGTTATGCAACGCAGCTGTCGCCACAATGGTCTCCTGATACAGACGAGGCGTGAGTCCCCTAATCATAAGGGACGGAGCGCAAAAACGCTACATTAAGCTTCCGGTGAGATGTCCAGTGGATGTCGGACGACAACGTCACTTATACTTACCGAATTCCAGTTCCCCTTCACCTTTGCTCCACCACCATATCCAGGCCCCCATGCCCAGAATCAATGAGATAAGCATCGAAGGATATCCCAGAAGATGTAACAGCGTATACCCCAGCATCGCCGCCGCGACAAAGACATAGGCCAATCGTCCATAAAAGAAGAATTTTGAGCCATGCAGAGGGGGAATGGGCAGAAATGAGAGAACACCATAGACCACGTTGAAATAGACAAGATCATTGACCGCCTCAGGGTTTAAGGGCAAGTAGCCCGCAAGCGAACGAATCACTCCTGCAAAGAGAAGGTTTGCCGCTGGGCCTCCCATCGCCATTAAGGCCAAGTGCTTTGGGGCATAGTAGTACTCAAATTTAGTCAATCGCCTCGCAGCGATATACGTGAACCAGATCGAGCAGCCCACAAAGAGCTTGACTGCCCCATTTGTCGCAAACACCACCAGCAGACAAAAGAGCAGTCCATACCACCACATCTTCACTTTAGCCGCATAACCCATCTTGATGGCCAAGAGCCTATGGGCTGTGTCGTGGATAAGAACGGACGCCCCGACGATGATTAAGGCGATCACAAAGTTCTTGATACCAGTGAGAAACTGAAACGATCCGACACCCCATTGGTCAAAGGAGAGGATGAACGCAAAAATCACTGACATCGCCCCTAATGCGCGCAGTTCAGATTCATCATACTTGAAATATTGACGCAAGGAGTACCAACTGAGATGGACCATGAGAATTATGAGTCAGGAGCCTTTAAAGCCTTTTTGGAGACTGTGACTTGGACTTGAGGATCTCAACAACCCCTTCCACATGACCTGCTCCAATGACCGCCATGATCTGATCCTCAGGAAATTCGCGCATGAGATGGATTAATCGGTGAGCAATCACCTCGTTTCGCTCTGCGATGAGCACCAGGTAGATGTTAGGGTACCTTTTCTTGAGCTGGTCGGTCAATTTCTTGATGAGCTCCTTTTTTGGGACCGTCGTGAGATCAAAACCGATCATGCCCGTCTTGAACATGGCCCCCTTAACCACGTCTATTGCGATCCTTGCCTTCTCCCGCCACGTCAAGGTCTCAGAAAACCTACGCAAGGTGATTGAGATATCTTGGTCGACAAGAGCGACTCTTGCCTGGGTCTGTTGGGCAAGCTGCATGGCTTTGAGCATCTCCTCCCCAGGCTTCATACCCACCAATTCGCCCAGCTTACGTTCGGCATAGGCACCTAGCCAGGCAAAGAGAAACCCCTTCACACCTACCCTGCGCATGTCAGAAAGCTTCAGGCTGCCTCGTTCACCCTTGAGCAAGGCCTGAGCCCTGGGGCGATCCAATTCGACTGCCACAATAGCAGGTTTTAGCTTGCCGATTGTCTCTTCTACCTCTTGCAAAGACTGTTTTGCTATGTGAGAAGTACCTATAATCGTGAGGTTGCCGAGGCGCATAGGGTTATCAAGCTCGAACGGTCTATAATCTTTGTGGTGAGAATGCCACAATCCAGTTTAGAAGAGTGTCACATCATCAAGAGCAAGCGCCAGATTATGGTCACAAAGCGCCTTGGCGCTTACTCAGTCTCGAAATGTTTAAATACGTGCCCGGGCTTGCCAGAGCTATGCTTAAGCTCAAACGCATCTCAGAAGCGTACGATATGAAGTGCTTCACTGACACTGGCGACTATTTTGGGGATATCGAAGAGGCCATCCTCACCCAAAGCAAAGTCTTTGGCTGGCGCGTCCGCGCGACCAAGAACTCAGTGCTCGCAAAGTATCTGGGCAGCGCAAAAGGAGTCATCGTGCCGCACCAACTCGTCAAGAGCGTGGGCGATATCATGATTATCAGCAAGTCGGCGATCCCCAGCTACAGCCCTGAAGCTGAGTAATCCTTTTTTCATCGATTCTCTTCTCTTAGAATTGAATTTTCTTATTCGTCTCTTTCTGGCGATATGACTAATAGGGGTTCAGGACCTTCATTTGCCCTGCGCTCGATGATCTGATTAAAGAGCTCCCAGAGCGCATCACGGGTCTCATCGCGTTCCTCCTGGATGGCTTTGTGCAAGGACTCGACTTCGGTGAGCAAGTCCTGGAACTGGGCAGAATCATCTTGGGCGCGCAAGTCCCTCAAACGCTGCTGGATAATTGATTCACGACTGCTGATCTCTTCTTCTAAGCGATCGAGCTCGTCCATATACAGACGCGCCGCTTCCTGAGTGAGCTGCACCTGACTTGATAAGAGCTGTATCTCTTTTTGCTGGTTGGAATAACTGAGGATCAATACCGCAAGAAGGACGACTGCTATGATACTCAGCGCCCCCAGTATGACTTTGAGACGCTGTCTGGCCGCCTCTTTTTGAGGCCCACCTGTTGCATGAGCTATTGCGTGTTCGACTGCTTTAGGATCATGGCCATTCTTGACTAACGTATCTCTAAGATAATCAGTCGAGAATCCCTTGTGGACCCCCCTGCGGATATAGGCAACCAGCTTGTCGTGGCTCATTTCTTCTTCTCTTCGGGCTTCTTAGCACACTCACCGATATGGTCAGGTTGAGTGATGTAGAACATAAAGAACGCCAACCCTAAGAGCGTGAGCACTGAGGCGACAGCACCGCTTGAGATATTGCGCTCAAGCCAGTACAAACCAAATTCCAACCACGATATCCCTGAGGGCAATTTAAGGGTATAGAGGAAGATGAGCACCACTCCGATGAACATGACTGTGATGAGCCCTGTACGCCAGCCCTTCTTCTCCTCGCCTTCAAGAGAGATCGGACCCTCTGCATGAAATGAACCAATCAGGAGCAAGAAGAAGACCGATAAGAGCAAGAGAAGCACGACCCGCGCCGACACATTGAGGATCACTTCCACTAGTTGTGATGAGGCCACCACAAAAAACGCGACACAAAAGGCCACTAAGGAGTTGATGTTCTTCTTAGGAAATAACTCACCTTTGACCTTCTCGGTACCAAAGACCCTTGTCTTTTCCAGGATGGCAAACATGATCGTGAAGACCATGATGAAGGGCAACACCACATCGTAGACCCCTATTTGTTCTAAGAACACAATCACATTGCCAAACAGCGTCTGGGCCATGGTCTGCATTCGGTCTGGCAGGTATTTAAAATGTTCGACTCTGAGGGCACAAAGTGTATAAAGCATAACGGAAGTCGCAAGCTATGCCCCGTGATCGATGGATTCTTTTGACACTCATCTTGGCGGGGCTCCTTCTACGGGCATACCTTGCCACCACAGCTCCTGCCCACGCTGATGAAGTCATCATCGATTCGCGCGCAATAGGCATCATCGAAGCGCAACGGATATCCACCATCGATCAGATGCCTCTTTACCATTGGGTCCTTGATTCTTTGTTTTGGGCATTTGGGAGGGGATTTGTCAGCGGAAGGATCGCTTCTGTGGTCTTTGGAGCTCTATTGCCATTACTAGTGTACTTGTTAGGACAACGGTTCTTCGGACGACAAGCAGGACTGCTTGGCGCAGTCCTCTGCGCTTTTTCTCCTTACCTGCTCACCTACCAAGCAGAATCCAACACCATGATGACCTTCTTTGCTCTTCTAGGACTTGTCCTCTTTTTTGAAGGACTTGAGCGCAAACAACCCAATCTGTTTGTGCTGGGCTTTGTCGCCTTAGGCCTTGCCACTCTCATCAAGACCATCGCGCTGATGATCGTTGTCGCCATGGTCCTTATCGCGATTATCCAACGGAGGGACATGCCGTTTTGGTACCTTGTTGTCGGTCTCCTGTTTTATGGAATCCTAGTCTTACCCATCATCAGCCATAACCTCATCCTCTATCATCAGAAAGGGATACTCGACATGCTCTTTATCCG
>DATDXB010000199.1:0-7053 GCA_035289465.1 Candidatus Nanoarchaeia archaeon | reverse complement strand
CCACCCGTCGCAAGTACCACATCCTCCAGCTCATCAGCCATACCTACCTCTGAGAACTCCCGCTTGTAGTTCACGGCGAACATCGCGTCGATTACTTGATTGAAGCCCTCTGCGGTTGGGGTGATTGTCGATTTATAGAGGTCCTCACCCATCTTAAAGAAGATCAAGCCCTCTGCAGATGGAGGCGCTTGACTTTTGACAAACATCGTGGTCGGCTCATTGAGATGCGTGTCAGCGATATCGACAAACTGGGCCGCCTTACGCTCAGGATCGCCCGTGGTCCAGGTCAATGCCCCTACAATCAAGGGAGAGTTGTTTCGGGTGAGCATCTCGCCAGCCCAGGCACGACCATCATCAGTGCCATACGCGACGATCCTGCCCAGACCAAAGCGCCAAGCCGCGATCAAGGGATCGCCTGTGTCGGTGGTGGCGATCAATGACGCGGTGCTCTTTGGCACCACCTGGTTGTGCCCTGTGATGATCGCGCGCACCTCTTTTGCGTTTCTTGAGATTGGATGATGCTGATCAAGCACGACGACCCCATAGTAATCCTTTGAGACATCTTCGGGATCGCCAAAGAGCAAGCGCAAGCGAGAGGATTGGTCTGCTACAAAGAAGATACCTCCCCCTAATTGGGCGAGACTTGCCATCGTGAACTCATTTCTGCGTGTGCCGACTGCCACGGTGTAAACCTTGATGCCTGTCTTTGCAGCAAGACGTGCCGTATCCTGGGCCTCTGTGAGTAACGTGGTCACTCCGTCGCTGATCAAGATGACATTCTTTGAGCCACTCATCGGCTTAAGCATCTGGATCGCCGTGAAAAGACCTGCAGAGATCTTGGTTCCACCGTTGTTCTTGAGTTTTGCGATCTTCTCCACCAACCCGGTCTTTTGGAACAAGGGCCCCAGAGGCTCCACCACAAAGCCCTGTGTGTTAAACGCGATGACACCTACATTATTGATAGGCTTCAAGTCATTGATGATGGAGATACCCTGCGCCTTCATGACATCGACGACAATCGCGCCATCAGGTCCGATCTTTGAGCCCGTACTTCCCGAGATATCGATGATGACCACCACATTGACATCACCCTCTTCTCTGCCAGCGCTGCCGACAAAGACAGGAAGCAAGCTCTCCAGGCGCGAATCCTTGTAAGCGCCGTGTTCGTAGGAATTCATGCCACCTGCCACAAAGAGACCATTGCCATCAGAGATGTAATCAAAGAGACGGTCTGAGTCCGCATCAGAGATGTCATCTTTAGACATGTCATTGAGGAAGATCGCATAGTACTTGCTCAGGTCAGGAGGGATAGATGACGCAGGAGTGACTTCATATATCTGGTCGGTGAGCTTGCGCAAAGGAGTATCTGCCTTTGACACCAAGAGCACCGGCGGCTTTGCCACCACCTTGACGGTCTTGTAGAATCGATTATTCTGAGGGAAGAAATCATCAGGCGCAGTGATGGTCGCCTCAAGGCGATGATAGCCGCTGGGGAACTGACGAGTAATAGTATGGAACGGAGCATCAGAGTCTGTGTCTAGAACGAGATGATCATCCACTGTGACCTTGATATGATACGTCTGAGTGATACCTATCTGATCCACATGCACCACAAAGGTCTCTTCCTTCTCCTCAAAGGTCTTCTGCGGACCTTCAATGGAGACTCTAACGTCGTTCTTTATGGGGTCAAGATCGATTGAATTAATGGTGGTGTTGAGTCGTGAGGCATAGAGCGCGACATCTCCAAGATCAGCGCCGAAGTTATTGTGACCGTCGCTGACGAGCAGGATATGGCCGTTTGCCTGCATGGATGACAAAACCGCATCACCCAACGGAGACTTCTCATCAGAGCCCACATATCTGGTCTCCACGCGGATATTTCTTCCGAGCTCCTCTCTGAGGCGCGAGCCTACCTCTTGGTCAAACGCGGAAAATGACGACGAGTTATCGATGATCAGGCGCAGGAAAGGATCCCCATCTATGAGCGTCTCACGTTCGACAAAGGGCGAAGCGATCGCGAGCAGAAGCAAGAGAAACATCAGGCCTCTGGTCAGATACACTATCTTTCGCAGCTGTTGTCTGCGCTTTGCCCACTCAGGATCAAGTTTCTCATTCTTGAGCTTGACAAAGGTGTTTCTCAAGACGATCTTGAGCAAAATCAGTATGGGAATGATCAAGAGGATCGCATACGGGTGACTGAAGAACTTATACGGGTAGGCGAGATACTCGACATAGACCATCTAGAGATCACCTCGTACCTTCACGTAGAGGAGCTCTAAGAAGATAAACACGCAAACGGCGATCAAGAGAGGGATGACAAAACTGAACTCCCTCTCCTCTGTGACCGGCTTGAGCTTGACTTCTCTTGATATGGTCGTATTGAGCTCCCTGGGAGCAAGAGTAGATTCGGCTTGATCAAGCAAATTCGCCGCGTGCTGCTTGCCCGCAAACTCATAGAAACCCGCCTCCTCAAACAAGATCACGTTCTGACGCGTGGTCCTTGACGGCGTCTTGATCACGATGACCTCATCAAGCACCTTGGTCTCACCAGTGAGATGGTTCAAACTCTCGATATTCTCTTGATCCGAGAGGTATTGCATAAGCTTGACCCAGAAGATAGGATACGATGGGGAAAGCTTGAAGTGCGAAGCCGACTCGATGATACCTACATAGACCAAGTTACCCTCGCCCAATTCTTGATACGCAAGCATCGTCGTATTCTCACCCACCGAAGCAAGACTGATCGCACCAGGCTTGGGCATGGCATTGATATGACGATCCACACTGCCAAACTCGAGGTTACTGGTGAAACGAGTCTGTTGGTCCACATTGATCGGCGCCGAAAGCCCTCTTCCGAAAATGTCGATAGGTAAAAGATTCTTGTACTGCACCGCCTCGATATCATCCTGTGCGACGATGACGACAGAAGCGCCTTTTTTGACCTCATCTTCTAAGGCCTCAAAGGTACCAGGTAATACTTGACTAGGATCCACTTGCGAAAACACATAGACATCATACCCTGATGTCGGGATCAAAGGAGGTTCTTTGACCTCCACAGTGATGCCCCTGCCGCTGCCGATGGCATTGGCGATAAAGACGCTCTCGTTACTGGAGATGACAGCGACACGGACCTCTCTGTGACTGGGGACTGCTATAAACGCCCGATTATCCGCGTCAAAATCATCATCGACGACGAGTTGAACCTGCACAGACTCCTCAGGTGTCTGAAACGAGAACGTCTGCGTCGATTCAGGCTCAAAATCAAGATCCTTCTCAAGACTGCCGATCCGCAATGTCGCTTTATTTGGCTCCTCATCAAAATTGCGCACAAAGACCGTGACAGACTGCTCATCGATATCCAGATCGATGATGCCGACGTTACTTGGCTTTTTGCGGGCGCTGACATCGATATAGTCCACGACAACACCCTTGGACTCCACTGCCGTCTTTGCCGCTGCAGGTTCAACACCCCTCGTGTTCAGGAAATCGCTCAGCACGATGACCCTCCCTTCTTTGCCACCCAAAAGCTCGCCAGCAAGCACCACGCTCTCGCCGATCGCTGACAAGGAATCCGTCGGGCCAAGGCCATTGAGACCCTCTACCGCATCATCATAAGAGCCGTCCTTAAACAGCACCTTTGGCGTGCCTCCTGCAAGAACCAAGGTGTTGGCCTTACCCAAATTGTCGATCGCCAATTGCTTGGCGTAAGTGAACCTGCTTTTTGCGTCATCTCTTCTCGATTGCATCGACGCTGAAACATCTAAGACAATGACGGTGTTCTCTGAAGTGATATCATGCTCATATGATGAGAACGGTTCAAGAAGCTGTCCTACAAAGAGCAAGAAAATCAACAATTGGATGATAAAGAGCCAGTCCTTTGCGAAGTTCCTCAGAAAAGATTGTTGCTTAGGGTTGTCCCTTGCGGTGAGAAAGAACATCAAGGACGGGATCTCCAGCTTGACCGGACGTGGACGGATCAGGTAAATAATGACAAACGGAATGAGCGAAAGTAGGCCATACCAGCCTAGTTCATTTGCCAGAGTGAGCGCGCCAAGGTCAAAAGCCATATCTATCCCGTGATTGGGTCGGCCAAGAATCGTTTATAAACGTTTGGTTGCCTTACTCCAAGAGCAAGAGAAAGAAAAGGCGCCACCGCGGGGACTTTCAAGATTCCGATTTGACCGGAACCTTTTTGAACCCCGAAGCCCGTAAGGGCACAGAGGGATCAGCTCTGCGGCTTACCGGATTCGCCTACGGTGGCACCTTTTGCGTCACGACGCATTCTTTCTTTTGTTTCATCTCTTCATAGCTCTTTGTCGACAAATCCTGAAAATCCTTCGCCCCCACTGAAAGATTTACGCCAACGGGCTGAGTTTTTCCGGAAAACACCCAAAGAATCAAAAACCCTTCATCATTCGTGGAAGATATGCGCTGGCGAATCATCCCCTTCCAAACACTCAGTGCCGCAGAGAGCATGGCCACTGATGAGATGATTGTTCGCTCAGGGACTGAGCCCACTCTTCGATTCAGTCGTGTCCTGCGACCTGCAGTGAGTGTTGGACGGGGGCAGAGCCTTGATCTGGTACTTGACGGCACCATCGACAAAGGCGACATTGTCATGAGGCCTAGTGGAGGCAATGCGGTCTATCATGATGTCGGCGACCTCATCTATTCCGTCTGTGCACCCTTGAGCTGCTTTGGCACGGTCCGAAAAGCTTATGATCATGTCAGGACCTGGATCGTTGAGGGACTCAATGCACTTGAAGGATTGCAAGTCAAAAGTTATGGCAAGAACGACATCATCACCGCTGACGGCAGAAAGATCTGCGGCAATGCCATCTTCACAGAACGTAAGAACAAGTATGTCCTTGTCCATGGTTCGATATTTATCTCAAGCACGCCTGAGAAATGGGCAAGCGCCCTGAAAATCCCAGTTAAGGACCTTCAAGCGAAGATGGGCATGGTCCGAGAATACATCGATCATCCCAAATTAGTCGAGAGGATCTATGCCTCTATCCTGCAACGCGCATGCGCAGATCCCCTCATCACGGACAACTACAGCCGCCCCCACAGCACTGAAGAACAAGCAGAGATCACTCGATTGCTTTCTGAACGCTATACCAATCGAAGCTGGACAAGTGGCGGGCACAAACAAGGCACAGCGTGCGCTGCTGATATCAGGGACGATTAAGTTCTTCGGGAAGCCCTAAGCTCTGAAGAAGATTTGGCAAGGACATCTCTGACAGCTTCTGTCAGCTTGTCGACGATTTCTGGGCGATACTTCACTCCGCCAAGAGCGATTCTCAGCAAAGAGGAGATGATGCCGATATATACCACCGAATTACTCCTCACCACTCATCGAGTGGGCATGCAAGGCGACAGATAAGTTTAAATAATTGCACTGCTTATCTATAAGGATACATAACATAAATAACAAACTTCGATGGAGGAACTATGGTAACTGTGACCTTATCTGTGCCTGTTGAACTGAAGCAAAAGATGGAAGAGTTTGCCGAAATAAACTGGTCTGAGGTCGCACGGCAGGCATTTGCCCAAAAGCTCAAGGATCTTCTCTTCTTACGAGAATTCAAGAAGAAGAGCGAGCTCACCGAACAAGATGCCCTTCACATGGGAAAGAAAGTCAGCCAAGCGCTTGCGAGACGCTTGAAAGGATCCTTATAACCATGGATCTGATTGTCGATGCAAATATCCTCTTTGCCGCTCTCGTAAAGGACGGTCTTAGCGCCGAACTGCTTTTTGTCGATTCTTTGAATCTATTCTCACCAGACTTTATTTTTGAAGAGTACGAGGCCCATAAAGAAGAGATCCTTGACAAAACGCATCGAACCGATGAAGAGTTCTTCCATCTGACTGAGATCCTCAAAAGACAGATCACCCTCATCCCCCTAGAGCAGCTCAGTTGTTTCATTACTGAAGCAGAAAGTATATCTCCTGATCCAAAAGACGTCCCCTATATCGCTGCTGCGATGAAACTAAACGCCGCGATTTGGTCTCATGACAATCACCTCAAAACTCAACAGCGTATCACTGTGTATTCCACCCAAGAGATACATACTTTGGTCAATAAAGCCCATGATAAAAAATGAATCATCGCCTGAAATCCCTATCGAGCACTACAGCGCCACTGATCGCGCGCCAAAACCTGAGTGGATGCGCATCAGACTCCCAGTCAAGGGCGAGTTCTCGAAGATGAAGTCTGTGCTTCGAGGACATGGGATTGTCACGGTCTGCGAAGAGGCCCATTGCCCAAACATCGGCGAATGCTGGCAAGATGAAGGGACTGCCACCTTCATGATCATGGGAGACACCTGCACACGAGGGTGCAAGTTCTGCGCAGTGAAGACTGCGAAAATCGGTAAGCCTATTGATGAAGAAGAGCCTAAAAAAGTGGCGTCTGCTATTGCGGAGATCGGACTGGATTACGCAGTCATCACTTCTGTTGATAGAGATGACTTGCCAGATCAAAGTGCAGGACATTTTGCATCCGTGATTGCCGAGGTGAAAAGACAGCGGCCTGAAACCCTTGTCGAGGTCCTTGTGCCTGATTTTCGCGGTGACTTGAAACTGGTGAAACTTATCATTGACGCGGGGCCGGATGTATTTGCCCACAATTTGGAGACTGTGCGACGACTTCAATCCATTGTACGTGATCCTCGCGCAGGATATGAACAGTCACTTTGCGTGCTTGCGGGAGCGAAGAAACTGAATCCTTCTCAGATCACCAAGTCCTCCTTGATGCTAGGGCTTGGCGAGACAGAAGATGAAGTGGTCCAGGCAATGAAGGATTTACGCGCGGCTGGTGTCGATATATTGACGCTGGGGCAATATCTCCAACCCACAGGCAAAGTGCTGACAGTCAAAGAATACGTATCGCCTGAGAAGTTTGCACGATACAAGGCGATTGGTGAATCCCTCGGATTTCGATTCGTCGCTGCGGGACCTCTTGTGAGAAGTTCATATCGAGCAGGGGAATTGTTTGTCAAGAATATACTGCGCAAGATCGAACTCAGGTAATACTCACTTCTTGAGAAC
>DATDXB010000198.1:0-2246 GCA_035289465.1 Candidatus Nanoarchaeia archaeon | reverse complement strand
TACCACATCGCCACACTCTATAACCTAATCTTGCCCGGTGTGGTGTTCTACATGAGCAAGAAGATACTGTCCAGTCGCCCTACTGGTTATGGAAGCGTCGATATCAGCGCGGCCAGCCCAGAGTATAAAAAATTGCAGAATTACATGTTTAAGATGGGCGATAAGGTGGTGGCGATCAACCCAGCTTATATCGCCGCTGGCGTGATGATCGTTTGTTTTGCCCTAGGCATGGTTCCCCTGATCTTAGGCATGACCACGTCCACTGATGCGCTTCTTGCCGAAGGCGAACTCATAGAAAACAGCGGATTTAAGCTGCTTGAATACCGCATGAGCGTCGCGACTGAAGGACCTAAAGCAGGCGTCATGCTCGGACCTTATGGGGTCGGGGCAAGCCTGTTCTCGTTCTTTATCCCCCTAGGAATGGGTGTCGGCATGGGCTTGTACTTCATCTACCGCACCAGAGCATTGATGAGCATCCGCGACGGCTCAAAACGGCTTGAGACTGAATTTGCTTCTGCATTGTTCCAATTAGGCAATCGCCTTGGCGACGGTGTACCCGTCGAGAGAGCTGTGGGCGACGTGGCTGAGATCATGACTGACACCGTGTCTGGACAGTTCTTTGAACAGGTCAGCAAGAACATCATGCGCCTTGGATATGGCATTGAAGATGCGATTTTCCACCCTAAATATGGGGCACTGGTGTCGACGCCTTCAGCTGTCATTTCTTCCTCTATGAAAGTCCTTGTTGAGAGCGTACGCAAGGGACCTGCTGTCGCTGCTGAATCCATGATCAATATCTCACGGTATATCAAGGAGATCCATCGCGTCGATGAGCGCTTGAAGGATATGCTCGCAGAGATATTATCCTCTATGAAGTCACAGATCACCTTCATGGCACCTGCTATCTCCGGTATCGTGATTGGGATCACTTCCATGATCACAGGAATATTGGGCAAGTTGCGCGAGAAAGCCACTGAGATCCAGACTGGGGCTGGCACAGGAGGAAACCTGAGCTTATTCACCCAATTATTCGGGGATGCCATCCCACCCTACTTCTTCCAATTAGTGGTGGGAATCTATGTGGTTGAGATCGTGATGGTCCTTGCAATATTGGCTAACTCAATTGAGAACGGAGAGGATAAGTTGAACGAACAGAATTCTATGGGTAAATATCTGAAGAAGAGCACTATACTCTATGTTGTTATTGGGTTTATTGTGACCATACTGTTCAGTTTTATTTCTGGACAAGTCGTGTCAAAGACGGTCAGTGCGTCTTAGAACTGCGTGATGTTCGCGCCCGACGACCGATAAACTTAAATACTTAATTATACTTCGTATAACTATGGTACTTGTCGAAGCGCGGGCTAAACGATGGGGGAACTCTCTCGGAGTCATCATCCCAAAGGACATCGTCGAGCAGGAGCATATCCATGAAGACGAACGGATCGATTTGCTCTTGGTCAAGGACAGCCGGCGGGTCTTGAAGGAGACATTCGGAATGTTCAAGAACCGCATCAAGAAACCGACATCGCAGATCATGGCGGAGATACGCAAGGAACTCTATGACTGACGTGTTCTTCTTTGACTCCTACGCCCTCTTTGAGATTGTCAAAGGGAATCCCTCATATGAGCCATACCTCAATACACGGCTGCTGATCACCAAGCTCAATCTCTTTGAACTCTACTATGGCCTTCTGAGGACCCTTGGAGAACAAGACGCCGATATCTGGGTTGAGAAGTACAAAGAATTTGTCATCGATTTTGATATCAGCGATGTCAAAGCAGCAGCTCAACTCCGACTTGCTTTCAAGTCCGAGGACTTATCGATGACTGATTGTATCGGGTATGTGCTCGCCAAGAAATGGGGAGTCCCCTTCTTGACAGGCGATGTGAAATTCGAGAAAAAACCTAATGTCAATTATATCAAATAGAAAATTATAGAGAAAAAAATATGGGAGGAGAGAGATTTGAACTCTCGACCCCACCGTCTTCAGCGGTGTGCTCTCCATAGCCAAGGACTTCCTTCCGGGAGCCCTTTCAGGCTGAGCTACCCTCCCATATTCTTTCGAACTATCCGTGGTTCGTTTAAAAGGGTTTCGTAAGAAGGTAATCATTCAGTTTTCTGAAATGGCTCGTCGATGAGTGATCTGTATTCTTGAACACCAATATCTTTATGTAGTTGTTAGCTACATTGTAGCTAAAATGAAAAAAGAGACAAAAATTGAGCTTCTGGGTTTTGAGATGTT
>DATDXB010000197.1:0-2004 GCA_035289465.1 Candidatus Nanoarchaeia archaeon | reverse complement strand
CAGGACTCATCCTCAAACAAGCAAAGGAGTGGAAACTCAATGCCACCTTCTTTGGCGCAGACACCATCACCAGCAAAGGCTTTGCCCACAATGCAGGTCTAGCCATGGAAGGATTGTACTTCACGTCATGGGATAGCGATTCTCCTAATGTCACTGCGCTTAAAGAGGCATACCAAGCAAAATACAACGAACCTGTAGAGAACATCCTCTTCACTGTTGTCGGATACGATGCGGTTGGCGCTCTTGCCCAGACCATGCAGGGCGGTGTGCGTGGAGTGGAGCTCAAGAACAAGCTCTACCAACTCAAGGACTACCCTGGCCTTTCAGGATCATTGATCATGAGCGAGGATGGTATGGTCCGCACCATGCACGAGCAAATCTTCCAGGTCAAGAATGCTGGGTTTGTGCGTGTTGAAGAGTGATTATTTGTTGTATTGTTCTTATTTCTAGTCTATAGCCCATATACAGGTCGTACTCTCGTACTTGTCCTTACAGAGTCTATTCAACCTCTTCTTGCACTACGGGAACTATGGTCAATTTTATCTCCTCTACACAATATGAGGACCTGCGACGCTATTATGATCTTTCGCGCCTTGTCCTTGAGCAACGATTAGACAATACGCCATTATCCCCTCGACATCTCATTGAGAAGATCTCTGAACATACAGTCCTGTCCCTCATCAATGTCCCGTATGAACATGAGTCTGAGGCAAAAGCCATCGAAGGGGCAGTGCGAGTCTCTATCAGAAAGACAGACATCGTCCAACGCAACCGTGGCGTCATCCAGATCATGGGTCTTGAGAAACCAGATGGTATCTTCTGCACCAAAGTGGACCTCGCTTTGCAAGGGCTTCGCAAACAAGGATTGTCAGTTCCTGAAACCTCTGGAGTCCGCATCAGCTCCCGTGAAGAATTGAACTGGTATGACTCGGATCCTGCCTTGGGCATCGACATACAAGCAGCAGCACTCGGTATAGATTATCGAGAAGGCCCCCTTGCGATCACTTCAAGATTCCCCCTTTCTGCTGAGAAGATCGAGCGTATCATCCACTCCGTGCGAACGCTGCATCCTACCTTACTTGATAAAGCCAAAGTGGTCACCAGCTTGCTCGCAGAAAGCGCTCACTATTTAGCATTCACTCCAGATCCCCACTGCTTTCCTTACGGGTGGGAATGCCGTCCCGATGTCATCTTGAGCGGAAACTCCGTATCTGTCGCTGCTGAGCGCATCATTGTCGCCCGCCCTGAACTTACCTATGACCCAGGATCCCAAGCGTTATCCCTGGGCGGTGAAATCGGCAAACAGTATACGAAATAGGAAACTTATTTAAAGAACTGGGGTGAAAAAGGCATTATGGATACATTCGGCACAGCAAGACCCACCACCAAGCGAGTCCAACGAGAGCAACAATCAGCACATCCCCTCACTCTTCCATTCTATCTCCTCGATGTCGAAGGCAATCTCCTCAGCAAACCTCATACACTCTCATTTCCAGAACATGTCGTCCAACGTCACCATGGTCGTCTTGGAGTTCCCTTCATTGCTCCGACCCAAGGTATCGGTTATTTTGCCTTTGATGTAGGCGGACAGCCCTTGGCCTATGTCCTTAGCGGCAGACCCTCTGATGCATTAGAAGAGACCGTACAATCCTGGCAGTCCGACGGTCGAGAGGTCATACGAATCCCTCGATTTTCTGATCCTGAAGAAGGCAAGCACTACGCGCGTGCTCTGCAGACTGACCTTGGCATCGCACCCTCTGCGGGAACAGAGTATGACAATCTGCTTGCGGACTTGACCGGAAAACCCCTGAAGGCAGTATTCACCATGACTAGGACTCCGGGCTGCGGAGTCGATAATTACGCACTCCTCGTCGGTGAGCGTCACGGTGTGCTCGAATTCGAGGGACCGTCGGGAAGCTTTCGACTCTATATCCAAGGACAACGAGTCCTTGATGCTAGATGTGTTACCACTGAACTCGATAGATCCCGCGGAACTAATCTGGA
>DATDXB010000196.1:0-3546 GCA_035289465.1 Candidatus Nanoarchaeia archaeon | reverse complement strand
AGAGTGGATGCGCCCGACAAGCGCCCCGAATTTCTGCCCATAGGGCACGGGATCAGCCTCGATCACATCACGCAGCACATTCCCACTCACATGGCTCATCGCAATCTTCATCTCCTTGTCATCGACAGACACAAGGGTGGGCCCTGCGATTCCTAACTCATTCAATTTCGCGATGACCTTGCCCTCTCGCCTGGTCCTAAATTGTCGTAAAGACTTATCAAGAGAAGGATACCTATACGCTTTAGAGAAGCGATGCTTCAGGACAGTCTTCCCGTCCGAAGTCACAACGGCTTCTGCGCCTTGGGCGATCTGTTGCATAGGGGGATAGCACCAAGGGGCATTTAAAAAACTGAGTAACGAGCATAAATCCAGAATTTGTCCGCAACGTTTAAATATTACTTAATATTACTAGGTAATACCATGGAGACGATAAGCATCAAGATGGAAGAGGAATTCGCAGAAAACATAGAGGTCATGATAAAAAAACATCATTACACGACCAAGACTGAGTTTATCAGAGAGGCGATCAGGGATAAGATCAAGGAGTTGGAGAAAGAAGAGGCGATAATGAGGGTCAGAAAACTCTACGGTGCATCGAAGCGTAAAACGACAGATGACCTGTTGCATAAAGCTCGTGAGGAAGCTATGGCTGAATTAGAGAAAGACTTTCGGTAGATCTCTTCAGGCTTTTTTGTTTCGCATACATCGCGTAATTTTTCGAAATCGTTATCCCGTGAGACCATCAGCGCAATGTTGCGTTGAGCAAGTAAGGCATGCAACGCATCACCCCATGGCACTCTTCTTTGCAAACATAGTGTCCTGGCTTTAGCTATCGATTCGGGGTGGATATGGACTCGACGGATATGGCCGGGTTTTAGGATCTTGAATAGATTATTGATCTCTTCAAGAGAATACCCTAGACGCTTGAACTCGCGAAGATGAAGATCAGAATAAATGACAAGATCATCGTTCGCAAGGAGTTTCAGAATTAATTTCAAGGCATATTCCCCATTTTCTCCTCGTTGCTCATAAAAATCAAGCCAAATGCAGGTGTCGAGATAATAGCATTTCACTTAGCCTCATCCAAGAGGGAACTTTAAATGTGCTTACCAAGAAAGTCCGGAAATCTTTCGGAGCATATCTTAGCGTTTGAACCTCAAAAACCCCACATCGCTCATGCGGCAAGAATATCCTTCTTCATTGTTATACCTGACGGCCAGGGTGACAAGGTATCCGCCCTCGACAACAGTGAGCCAGCCTCGATGATAGGGTATTTAAAAAACTGAGCCGAAAGGTTAATATACAATTGAACTACATCTGTAGTACATGACAATGTCAATGATTCAGGTGAGATTGCCCGAGGGACTCATTCACGGGCTTGAGAGCTATGTAGGGAACGGCGAATACGCAAGTAAGTCGGATGTGGTGAGGGATGCTATCAGGAGATTTCTGCTCCAAAGACAAGTCGGATCAATACCGAACACAGGGGATTCTGTTAAGGAAGTAAGAGCGATTAGAAAAAAGCTTTCTAGGATGGACGTAAACATCGCCGAACTCAATAGGTTATGAATTCTCGGGTTTAGAGACAGCAACGTTCTGTTCTTTCGCGATAATCATCAAGGCTGCGTCTCTTGTGATAAGGATAAGCCCCAGTCGTTTGCACAACGAGAGATGGAGCAGATCATAAAAACCGATGTCAAAATTATAGTGCGATTCGAGCTTTCTGGCGTTTATCTTGTCCTCTTCGTTGACGTCAACCATCTCAAATCGAGAGAGATACTTCCTTTTCTCAGCATAGGTCAAGGGTTCAAGTTTGATCTCCAGTTCTCTGAGGACAAAACCAGAATAAACGATGTGTTTTTCATTGGAGGAGCCGACTTTATCGATGAACTCTTTTGCGATCTTCCAATAGGGGATTCCCTTGGAAGGATCCCCTTCTTGTTTGAACAGATTCAGCCAGATGCAGGTATCAATATAGTAGAGGATCACTCACGAACAGATTGAGCAGGGCATTAAATGTGCTTGCCCAGAAAGTCCGGAAATCCTTCAGAATGCCTTTAACGTTTGAACATCAACAAGCCGATATCAATCATTCTGCAGGAATAGCCCCATTCATTGTCATACCACGCGGCGACAGTCACAAGATGTCCGCCTTCAACAACAGTAAGTCCTGCATCAAAAATACACGAATGCGGATCATGGATGATATCAGACGACACAATGGGCTCATCAGTATATCTGATGACGGCATTCAGATTGCCTTGGGATGCGGTCTGGAACGCCCTGTTCACGATGCCCGCATCGACTTTCTTGTCCACGACAGCGACAAAATAGCAGATCGATCCGTCAGCGACAGGCACACGCACGGCTTGTGCTGAGAACTTGCCAGCGAGAGCAGGGATGACTTGGGAGATCGCTTCTGAGGCCCCGGAGTGAGTCGGGATGATATTGACCGCAGCCGCACGAGCCCGACGCAAGTCCTTGTCAGGCCCATCAACGACATGTTGTGTCGAAGTGTAAGCGTGTACTGTGATCATCGATCCGTGTTTCATGGAGAAATTATCATGCAATACTTTTGCCAGAGGCGCAAAACAGTTTGTCGTGCACGAGGCATTGCTGATGATGGCATCGGCAGGTTTCAACTCTTTGTCATTCACGCCCAAGACAATCGTCTTGATCCTCTCTTCAGATGGCGTGCACTTGTGAGGGGCGGATAATAACACCTTGCGTGCGCCGGCCTTGAGGTGTTTTGCGGCGACTGTGCGGTTCAAAAAGCGTCCGGTGCATTCAAAGACCAGATCGACGCGCATGGCTCCCCAGGGGAGTTGTTCTGGGTCTGCCACAGCAGTCACGGGGATTTCTTTGCCATTGACAATTAAGCTCCGATCAGTATACCCTACTTCTCCTGCAAAGCGTCCATGCACAGAGTCATATTTGAGCAAGTGTGCAAGGGATTTAGGGGCAGTCAGATCATTAATTGCCACAAATTCCAGGTGGGCATTGCCCAGTCCGGCAAGAAAGGTCATGCGTCCGATGCGTCCAAAGCCATTGATGGCGGCTCTGACTTTGTGTGATGGTGATATGGCTGGTCGTGTGGGCGCGGCTCCCTTGCCCACTACTCTTGGTTTTGAGGGGTTCTTGCTAGGCCGAGCAGATGCCTTCTTGGTTGGCTTAGAGGCGCTCTTTGCTACCTTGTTCTTGCCTGCTGCTTTCTTCGCCCCTTTCTTAGCCATACGTTTTGGCCAGTGTCGCTCCTATTTAACGGTTTCTCGAGACACCTTTTTAAGTCAGGGGTGTCCAGGCAGGTGTATGGATCCTGAGTTGCGTCTTTTGCAGCGTGCTTGGCATGCTACGGGTGATACTGGTGATGGGGCTAGATATATTGCTGCTCGCGCGAGGGTGGGGGATGCTTTTCCTTTGGATGAGCTTGTTGAGCATGCTCCTTTGGAGATGGGTCCTTCTTTTGGGGGTTATGGGGTGGCGTTGGCGGACTTCAGGAGGCATAGCGATTCTATTGGTTTGAGTCCTCGGGGGTCTGATGGTCAG
>DATDXB010000195.1:0-3127 GCA_035289465.1 Candidatus Nanoarchaeia archaeon | reverse complement strand
TCCTCGACCGCCGTCTTCATGGCGGCAGAAGCTGCTTGAGGCAATGCCCTCATCGCGGCGATGCCTGCATCTTGTGCTCCGCTTTGAGCAAAGGTATCAGCCAGAGGCTGAACAGGACTGGCAAGCCATCTCAGTGCAAGGCTCACTCCACCAAGCACACCAACGGCAGGAAGCAATCCCTTGAGGCGTTCCTTGAGCCCAAAGGTTGATCTTGGAGCGATCAGGATGTATTGGTTGGCAAGCTTGTAGTGCTTGACTTCTCGTCCCTTGGTGGAATAGTGGAATTCTCCTGCATCCACAAGCCCGCCTTGGGTGAGTAGAGTCAGATTATAATGCACCGTAGATATAGGCAGCCCTAGGATCTTGGCGATATTGGCCTCAGTATCCTCTTTATCCGCGAGGTGATCGATGATCTTTCTGCTGGTGTCATTAGAGAGCACTTGCGCAAGCTTCTTTGCCTGGTCTTCCTGCAGAGACACCAACAGGAACTTGCTTTTCTTGGCCATAACCCATTTGGAGATTGCAGGACTTAAAAAGATGGTGGTGACTTCAAATGGAGTGAAAGTTATATTTGAAATGGATAAAGATGAACAATGACTTAATCATATCCTTCGAAGTTTTTTATGCATCGTGAATTTTCGCATTTGATAGTATGCGGTGGTGACATACAGTCAAAAAAGACACACCCCTTGCCTTTGTACATACTACCTAGGATATCAATATGATTTTTTTCGTCGATATTGACTGGTTGAGTACACCCAAACTTCAAATTGCATCCTAACTCAATTTCGATACAATCTTGATCTGTGGAACAATGTCCCGCTGCTTCGATTTCTTCAGCCATTCTGTCGAGGATGCATTTCTCTCTTGGATTGAATCCATAGTCATCTGTGCCCTCTATCGACATTGTTGAGCATGCTCTTTCAAATCCAGAGTATACTTGAGTTGCTCTTTTAATTTCCCCAGGTGTAACCTCCGTAATAGGAGCTACCTGCTGCATCGGCACATTGGCTTCCTGTGAGATAACATCCGTAACAGGAACTACCTGTTGCGTTGGTGTTTTGGTTTCCTGTGGTGAAAGATTCGTAGCAGGAATTATTTGCTCCGTTGGTGTTTGGGGAGGGGTTTGAGTATTTACTTGAGCGCAAGCAATAATCAAGAGAGGCACTATCAATAAAATTGCTGTTTTGTTCATAATTTCTCTCCGAACCCCTTTTTGAGGGTAATGCATGAGAGGCTGAGAAGTTTATTAAGTTGAGGTTGACTTCAATCCGAGTAGAAGTTATCACCGACGCCTAAAGCTTCGTCTCAATGTCGTCAAGCAAGGTCGAGATCTGACCAAACCCTGCTTGCCAGAACTTCTCATCAGCGATGTCAAAGCCAAGGATCTTGACGATATCAGTAGGGGGCATGGAGCCTCCAGCGGCAAGCGCGGAAATGATCTTGGCGAGATAGGGTGCGCCTTGTTTCTTATACGCTGCATAAACAGCCAGAGACAATAAGTTCCCAAACCCATACGCGTAGCAATAGAACGGTGTGTTGTGCATGTGGGGGATGTAGTTCCATTCATTGGCGAAATCATTTGGCACAGCGACATGTGGCCCAAAGTGTTTCTTCAATCGGCCCAGATACAATTCCTTGATCTCGGGAGTTGATGCTCCCTTAGCGATAAGAGTATGAGCTGCTTCTTCAAAGCGTACAAACTCGAGTTGTCGCCCAATTGAGGCATAGAGATGATCTAACTGTTCAAACGTCAATGAAAAAGCCAACTGAGGATACTTTTTCTTGAGTTTCTCAATAAGCACCGTCTCACAGAAGATAGAGGCGGTCTCAGCGACAGGAAGCGCGGAGTGCACATGGAAGATGCTGTGCTTTTCAGAGGCGAGTTGGTAGTGGATGGCGTGTCCGAGCTCGTGAGCAAGAGTAGAAACTGAATTGGCATCATCAGTATAGTTCAACAACACGTAAGGATCGACCTTAGGAGATGGTCCATAACAATAGGCGCCTTGATACTTCCCAGGAGACAACAAGGAATGCACATGTTTCTTCTCAAGCAATCGTTTAGCCAACTCATGGAAGCGTGGGGAGAACTCAGCAAAGGTCTCAAGCACGGTCTTGACGCCCTCTGAATAGGGGATCTTGTGCTCTGGTTTTTTGATAGGTGCGTAGAGATCAAAGCGGCTCAGTTTCTTGCTGCCCAGCAACTTGGCCTTCAATGCGAAGTAGCGCCAGAAGACGCCTTGGTTCTTCTCAGCGACTCTCATCAAGGTCTCGACGACAGCGTCATCGATGTCATTGACGCTGTTGCGTACAGAGATGGCAGACTTATATTTACGCAATTGCACATTCTCGGTGTGCCAGTCATGCACGATGGATTGGTAGATTTCTCCAAGAGTCGATTCATTCTCTCGAAAGGACTTGAGCAAGGTCTTGTAAGCGGCTTTGCGCACTTTTGCGTCAGGACTGTGCACATTCTGCACAAGCTCGCTTTGAGTCATCTTCTTGCCGCCGAACCTGTACACAAATCCGGTCGTGATCAGTTCATACAAAGTGTGGATCTTATCGATACCAGAAGTATCCTTCAGATTGATCAATTTCTCATGGTCTTCAGGCAGCACGTGCTCCTTTCGTTTGGGGATCTGTTTGAGCATGTAGTTGCATTGAGGCGCGGCGGCGATCAAGCGTTCGATGTCCCTTTGGGGGAAGCGTACAAATTCTAGTTCAAAGAAGAGCAGTTCATTGGCGATCTCGGCTTTGGCGCGGTTCAGCGCAGATTCAAATGCAGTGGCGTCGGGGTCCTTGGTGTTTTCTGAGAACCACAATTGGGCGAAGCATTCAAGAGTCGCTTCGGTAAGTGAGAAAGTTTCAAGCTCCTTAAGGAGGCTCAAAAAGTCAGAATTAGAGATCGTATGCACAAAGCGGCTGCGCCAAGAGGCGAGTTTCTTTGCCTGCTCTTTGCTGTGCACAATTTGGCTTTCGCCCCACTTGCGGGACTTCTCAGGCGCAAGATCAGACAGATCCCAGGATTCTTGTGCGAACATCCCTTGAGGTCCTGAGGGTAGATTTATAATTGTTATGCAGAAGCGCGCACGAATTGGCCTTGATGGACTATCCTGATGGTAGGGGT
>DATDXB010000194.1:0-4711 GCA_035289465.1 Candidatus Nanoarchaeia archaeon | reverse complement strand
TCGTACGACTCTTTGGTCAGTTTCTTTCGGGGAAGGCCAAAGACGTCTCCTTTCCAGCCGCAAAGTTTGCACTGGACGGGGATTTGCCAGGAGGGATCTGCTAAAGGGCAATCCGCAAGATATGGACAGCCGCAGGATTGGCATAGTGCTCCGCTCATAGAGGACTTGACAGTCAGACCCCGTATATAATATTGCGCTTCATAAATGATTTGAAATGTAGGTGACCAAACGAGATGTTTTAGGGTTACAGAACGAGAGTGGTGCAGGGGTCATGCCGCATCCTCCTGACATCGTTGAATGTAAAGTAGGGGATTTTTGATTTCTTTTTCCGTGACTCTGCATAAATCTTGTGTGAGCATCCTCCTCAGGTATGTGCCCCAAGGAAGCCTGTGTAAAGAGTCGTCAAAGGGGTGTTGTATGAGATCCATCAAGTGTTCCTCGCCCAGACTCTTCGCTACGCTGCGGCAGAAATAGAATCCCTCTGACTCGATTAAGAGTGCAGGGGATTTGGAAAAGCTCAGGAACATATCGGCATAGAGGGCATGAGCTTCTCGTATGAGTGTCTTGTCTCTTGATGATCTGATCACGTTATCAATAGTTTGGCGCATAGACGCCCAGTGTATCAGGTGCTCGTCCGATGAGTATCCGACCAGAGTGTCTGCGATGTAATTCGCAAACCCTTCATCTAGATAGCGTATCGCTTTCTGGGTGAAGTCAACGGCCAAAAAGCCAGGTTTTTTCCCCCTGAATAATCCGACTCTATCATGTGTGATTTCATGGGCCAGAACGCACTTCAGATTAGGTTCGTCCAAAGTTTGCTCTTGCAAAAAGAGAGCATGGGGAATATGAGGCCATACAAATGCACGATTGTCACTTGATGTAGGACAATATTTTATCCAGGCTAACAAACCCTGGATTATCCTATTTCCAAAGGAATCTGCATTGTGTGCCGCCTCGATAAGTTGTGCTCTCGATTCAGAAGCTATATGGAGAGTGATAGGAGGTCCTTCGATGCCGAGGTACGAGTCGATTTGTCGTACCAAATAATCGACTATGGGCTGTAAGCCTTCCAATTTCCTTTCCAAGTCTGGTGATGGTTCAGTCGCCATAGTTGTCCTCCAAGAACTTCTGCAGCGCCATTTCAACCACGCGCGATTTGTTTCTGTAAGCGACATCCTTGAGCAATTCGTCTAGTCGTCGCAAGGTATCCTCCTCGATACTCACACTCAACTTTTGTCGCATAAAGGAGCACGGATTCGGACAGCTTATAAAGATTCACGTTTTAGTCATTTAAAAGTGATTACTTAGGGCAATAAGTCCCAGGGTATCCACCCATTTATAAACAACCGATTTTCTAGTATAAGCATATTTATAAATTAGCTCATATTACAATATAAACTATGGACATTTCTCGAATAGCGATCCAAAACCCCTGGTGGTCAAAGAAGGAAACTATAGAAGAAGATATCAAGGTTAAAGAATTTCTCACTGCCCCAGTGAAGTGGAGGCCTCGAATCTTGAAATACATGCCCTTGGATCGCGATGTTATCTACAGCGTACGTGGGCCTCGCCAAGTAGGCAAGACTACCCTCGTGAAGATCCTTATCAGAGACCTGTTGGAAGCGAATACGAATCCGTTTGATATCCTATATTATGCATGTGATCTGGTTAGGACCCCTGCAATGCTCTACGAGTTGATTGAGACATTTTACACATGGAATAGGGGATTGAGCAAGGGAAGGATTCGGATCTTTCTTGATGAGATCTCTGCAATCCCTCAATGGCAGAACGCGATCAAGAGGTTTGTCGATCAATATGGGAACAAAGATATTACGTTTTACTTGACAAGTTCACACTCTCTTGATATCGAACGAAGCACTGAACGATTACCTGGACGGACAGGTGAAAAAGAGGGTATTTCCACGCACAAAATTCTCTTGCCCATGAAGTTCTCAGAATATGTTCATATTAGGCGACCGAAGCTTTACGCTAAGATGAAAGAGCACAAGCTCGATGAACAGACTGTCCGCTCAAAAGAATTCCTTATGCTGGCAAAAGGTGAAGTTCCCCTATCACTCAATGCCCTTCTCCCCTTGGTTCAGGAATTAGATGGTCTCTTCGATGAATATCTGCTCACAGGAGGTATTATGTTTGCGGTCACTAGTTTTGTGAAAGAGAGACAAATCCCGCAGACTATCTATGAGTTGTACATCAGGCAGCTGATGGGAGATATCAGCAGAGTAGGACGAGAAGAGCGGACTGCGAAACAGATCATAGCATCGATCGTCTCCCGTATAGGCTCAAGATCAAGTTGGCTCAATATCGCAAAAGAGAATGGAATCCCCTCATCTCCTACAGTGGCACAATACATCAATATCCTGCAAAGCATGTTCATTCTTGATGTGTTCCATAGAATTGATGACCGCCTGCAGCCTGCGGAGGCCGCGGAAAAAAAGATCCATATCATCAATCCATTCATATTCCATGCTCTTCGTGCATGGTCGCTTAATCCTGCAGGGGATTCGTTTAAGGCAGCTGTTGATTTTTTGGGGTCAACTGAGAATAAATCAAAGCTTGTGGAAAGTGTCGTTGGTGATCATTTGGCTCGCGCAGCCTTCAATTTTAAACCATCGGATCTTTATGATGTCTCAAGCAATGTGTTCTATTGGAGGACAAAAAAAGGTCACGAAATAGACTATATCCTCAAGAGAGGGGATAAGGCATATGCGTTTGATGTCACTTATCAGAATCAGCTTGCTGCTCATGACTATATCGCTTTGAGACGCTTTGGAATTGGCTGTATGGTCAGTAAAAGCCAATTTGTTGTCAGCCAAAATATAGTGACTGTTCCAGTAAGTATATTTCTGATGTATATTTAATTGGGCCGAGACAAGGGAAATCAGGGAATACACCTGCACAACCCGTCAAGAACATGTGTTCTTGAGTGTGACTGAGATTCCCCGTGATGGGACGTGAATACATGATACGTGGATAGGGGAATCTCAACACATTTAAACCCTCTGGAATTCCCCTCCCAGATGGGGAAGGTCTGGATAGTCTATGTGTTAGTGCTCTTCTCACTTATTTCAATAGCATGCGCTCAGGAGGGGAAGATCAAGATCCTGGCGATCGCCGATGATGGCGGCGAAGTCAAGGGCCAAGTAGCAGACCTCACTTTGGAGATCCGTCCAGGAAAGGGGAGGGTGTTTCTTGAAACATTTCCTGTCACAAAAATAGACACTCAAATATCGATGCGCTTTGCCCAACAATTCGCCTGCTCCTTTCTCGATAAGGACTGCTCAGATTTAGACTTCATCTACACGATACGAGCCGGATCAAGCATCATCGGTGGTCCCTCAGCAGGAGGTCCCGCTACTGCGCTCACGGTCAGCATGCTGGGTGACATCCCGTTAAGAGAGGACGTGGTCTCGACAGGCACGATCAATCCTGGCGGCCTCATCGGAGGGGTAGGCGGCCTGTTACATAAAATCAAGGCAGCTTCGCAAAAGAACTATTCCATCGCTATTATCCCTCAGGGAAAGAGGCAGTATGAGGAGAACAATGTCACGACTGATCTTTATGAGTATGGGTCAAAACTCGATATCCGGGTGCAGGAGGCGGCTTCGTTTGAGGAATTGCTCTCGATCTATACTGGCCGTGACTTCAAGAGGCCGCAGGGCGATATCGCAAGCGATCTGGAATATGAACGCGTGATGGCTGATGTGGCCCAGAAGATCTGTGAGCGTAATGGGCGATTAAGGGAGCGATTAGAGGAGCTCAAACCCAAGAGGAAGCTTGAGGTAGGGGAAGCTGATCTCTTAGTCGCAGCAGAAGAGGATTTAGCCAGGGCGAAGAGCTTGCTCGCAAAAGGCAACGCTTATGCTGCCGCTTCCTTTTGTTTTCGATCGAATATCAACATCGCCTATGTCAATGTCGGACTCTCCAATCAATCTCAAGATGAGCTTGCCAAGCAATTGATCACCTTGAAAAAAGGGGTCTTTGATTTTAGCCGGCAAGTCTCAAAAAAGCAGGTCGCATCGATCGCTGATCTGCAGACCTCCTTGGTGGTCAAGGAGCGTCTTGTGGAAGCGAACAATCATCTGGAAGATTCAGTGATAGGCAAGAGCGACTTAAGGTATGCGGTTGCGGTCGCAAATGAGCGGCTATTTTCGGCGATCGCGTGGTCGTCGTTTTTCTCCATGTCGTCGCCTTCATACGACATCGATAAATCGATCATCGTCGCTGTCTGTGAGCAGAAGATCAGAGAAGCAGAGGAGCGCTTCCAATACGTGTCGCTCTATCTCCCGCAGGAACCAAAGGGGATCAGAGAAGACATCGATGATGCGTATGAGGATGCCAAAGCGAAAAATCACGATTTATGCATCGTCAGGGCGAGTAAGGCGAAAGCTGATGCGGATATGGTCATCAGTGTCATCGGTACAAAAGAGGAGGCGCTAAAAGCGGTCTTGGACCAGAAATTATTGCTCGCAAGACAAGCGATAGTGCAAAGCCAGACCAAAGGGGTCTTTCCGATCATAGGGTATAGTTATTACGAATATGCCCAGGCCTTGGCGCAAGATGATGTGGTCTCTGCGCTCAGGTTCACGCAATATGCCACTGAATTAAGCGGTCTGGATCTTTATGTCCATCCCAAGTCATCCATCCGGGTCTCAATCGATTACAAGGCGCTGAGCGTCTTTGTGGCAGGTCT
>DATDXB010000193.1:0-3828 GCA_035289465.1 Candidatus Nanoarchaeia archaeon | reverse complement strand
CGAATCCCCCTATAAGCGTTTCACCAACATCGTTGCGCCTATCGCTCTGGAGACCCCTGTCCCTCCTCGTGGCAAGAACCCCATCTATGAACTCCGAGATCGTTCGTATGCGATGGCCAGGGAGATCGCCCCGATCATTCTTGATGATATCGATAAGCGCATCATCAAACATCTCCTCACCGATCCCAGGATGCGTCTCAGGATCCTGGCGCAGAAGATAGGAATCAACCCCGAGGTGGTCCGATACCGCATCAATTCCTATGTCAAAAGAGGATTCATCATCAATTTCGGTCTGCTCCATGACTTCAAAAAATATGGTCTCTCCACCCACTACTTGTTATTGAAAATAAAATCCTTGGATATCCCTTCATTCAAATCGTATCTTGAGAATAATAAGAATGTCTTCTATTCCGCTAAACTCTTGGGGGCCTATAACTGCATCCTCTATATCACTTCTCAGGATCCAGACAGTTTTGCCACCCAGCTCAAAACAATCCGACGCCTCATCGGCAAGTCCCTCATCACCATGGATCTCTTGCACTTGGAGACTGTCCATAAGTATGTCCAGTTCCCAGAAGGACTTCTGCGTTGAGAATTCAGCCCCCTCTTGATTACCAAACATAACTTATATAAATGCCCAGATATTAATGAAGCATATGGTTGAGGTTTTCAATATCATCGTTGAACAAGGAGAAGATGGGTATCTCATCTCCGAAGTCATCGGGCTGCCTGGCTGCCATACCCAGGCCAAGACTCAAGATGAATTGCTCAAGCGCACCAAGGAAGCGATCAAACTTTATCTTAAAGCCAAGAAAATGGATGAGCCTGTCCCTAAGTTCATAGGATTACAACAGATTGAAGTCAGCGCATGACTAAGCTCCCCCTTCTGGAAGCCCGAGAAGTCACCCGCATTCTCGTTAAGCTTGGTTTTGAACTCAAACGTCAAGAAGGCAGCCATATGTTCTTTGAGCATCCCGATGGACGGACGACGGTCATCCCAAATCATGGTGGTGAGGAAATTGATCGCGGACTATTGAACAAGATCGTCAAACATGATCTGAAGATGGAACGGGAAGAATTCTTGAAGCATTGCTGAGCCCACTGGCCAGCCCGCCCTACCCCCATCAGCTTTATAAATCGTCGGCAGGATTCTCGTCGTCATATAGGGGTTTAGTGATGATGTTTCAACTTGATACCACTCTCCAGCCCAAGGGCGGGCAGCCTGAGGCGATCAAGAAACTGGTCAGTGGCTACTCTAAATTCCCCAGACAGACTCTTTTAGGTATCACGGGATCAGGCAAGACCTTTGTCATGGCGCATACCATCGCGCAATTGGGCAAGCCCACGCTGGTGCTGGCGCACAATAAGACGCTCGCCGCTCAATTGTATACTGAGCTAAAAGGCTTGTTCCCCAAGAATCGTGTGGAATACTTTGTGTCCTATTATGATTATTATCAACCTGAATCCTATATCCCTTCCACGGACACCTATATCGAAAAGGATGCGCAAGTCAATGAACAACTTGAGAAAATGAGATTGCGCGCGACTGCAGCCCTTCTTTCTCGTGATGATGTCATCATTGTCTCCTCTATCTCTTGTATCTATGGTCTGGGCGATCCCGAAGACTTTGCCACCATGTCGCTTGCGCTCGCCACGGGCACGAAGTTGAGCAGGGAGCAGATCGTGGCGCGGCTTGTCGATATGCAATACGAACGCAATGACATTGCCCTTGCTACAGGAAACTTCAGACTCCGAGGAGATATCATCGACGTCATCCCTGGTTACGAGAATGACATTGTCAGAATAGAGCTCTTTGGCAATGAAGTCGATAAGATCTCCGTTGTACATCATGTGACTGGAAAGACGATCACTGAGATCAGCGATTACAGGATCTTCCCGGCAAAACACTTCGTCGTGCCTCAAGAGAAGATCGAACGTGCCCTTTCGTCTATTCGGGGAGAACTCAAGAACTGGGCGCCACAATTACCAGGGGAGCTTGAACGCGTGCGCCTTGAGAAACGCACCACTTACGACCTTGAGATGATTGAACAACTCGGCTATTGCAATGGCATCGAGAATTATTCGAGGCACTTTGATGGGCGAATGGCAGGGACTGCACCTATGTGTCTGCTCAACTACTTCCCTGACGACTTCCTCTTGATCATCGACGAATCCCACCAGACCATCCCACAATCCCACGGTATGTATAACGGCGATTATTCCCGTAAAAAGATGCTTGTCGACCATGGATTTAGGTTGCCTTCCGCATTTGACAATCGTCCTCTGAAGTTTGAGGAATTCGAGAAGTTCTTCAAGCACACGATCTTTGTCAGCGCGACACCAAGCGAATATGAAGTATCGACGTCGGGACAGCTGGTTGAACAAATCATCCGTCCGACAGGACTGCTTGACCCTGAAATCGAAGTCAGACCCACCAAGAACCAGATTGATAATTTGATGGCTGAAATCCAGAAAGTCACCAAGGCGGGTTGGAGAACGCTCGTCACGACCCTGACGAAGAGAATGGCTGAGGACTTGACCGACTATCTCGCTAAGGCAGGATTGAAAGTCAGATACTTACACTCTGAGATCAAGACACAAGAACGCACCGAGATCATCCGTCAATTACGACTCGGAGACTTTGACGTGCTCGTCGGCATCAACTTGCTCAGAGAGGGTCTAGATATCCCTGAAGTGGCACTGGTCACTATCCTTGATGCGGATAAAGAAGGATTCCTGCGCAACGAACGGTCCTTGATACAGACGATCGGACGCGCTGCAAGAAACGCGGAAGGCCGAGTCATTTTATATGCGGACAAGACGACCGACTCCATGGTCCGCGCAATCTCGCTCACCAAACGAAGACGTGAATCACAGACGGCCTACAATAAAGACCACGGCATCACACCCAAGACCATCATCAAGGCCGTGGAAGAGTCACAAGTGCAGATCCGCAGCACCAAACACCTTGCAAAATCAGATATCTCTCGCATGATCGTCGATTTAGAGGCAGAGATGGACCAAGCCGCAGAAGCGCTTGATTTTGAGCGCGCAATCGAACTGCGCGATCAACTCAAGGCATTGAAAAAGGAAGCAGGCGTGGTTGGGTGAAGACTATGAAAGACATCATCATCAAAGGAGCACGACAACACAACCTCAAGAACATCGATGTGACCATTCCTCGCAATAGTTTCACCGTCATCACGGGATTGTCAGGTTCTGGAAAGTCCACTCTTGCGTTTGATACGCTCTATGCTGAAGGACAACGACGCTATGTCGAGTCCCTCTCTGCGTATGCGCGACAGTTCTTGGGATTGATGCAGAAGCCTGATGTGGATTCGATCGAGGGCCTTTCTCCTGCGATTTCGATTGAGCAGAAAACGACCTCCAATAATCCTCGTTCGACAGTAGGGACCGTCACTGAGATCTACGATTATCTCCGTCTGCTCTTCGCCCGCATCGGCATCCCACACTGCCCCAAGTGCGGTGACCCAGTGCATCCCCAGAGCGCGGATGTCATCACTGACCAGATCATGCTCAACAAGGGCAAGAAAGTCCAGATCCTCGCCCCAGTGGTACGGCAAAAGAAAGGCACGTACCAACAATTGCTCGCTGACTATCACAAAGATGGATTCTTGCGCGCACGATTGAACGGCCAGATCATCAACACCGATCAGACCATCGAGCTGGACAGGTATAAGAAACACGACATCGAAGTCGTTGTGGATAGGATCGCTATCGACGAAAGATATCGTGTGCAAGACGCTGTTGAGACTGCCTTGAATTTGGCCAAGGGATTTGTCATCGCCCTCTACGAAGACGGCGAAC
>DATDXB010000192.1:0-3070 GCA_035289465.1 Candidatus Nanoarchaeia archaeon | reverse complement strand
CAGTCTTAATCTTACCATCAATAGATGCCACATATTGTTTGGTCTTGCCAAGAAACCCAGGCAGAAGCGTATTGTACTCAACAGAAAAACTCTTATTCTCCGACAAAACCATACCAATCACCTCGTTTTTACACGACTGAGATGTGGTTATCGTCGGTAGAATATAATCTTATCGACGATAACCACTTATTTTCTTTATAAACCAAGTTCCACACGCAATCAAGGTTCCAAGAAGTCGCTATTTTTGCCGAAATCACGGACTAATCAGAATGTCTCACGATGCCGCAATGTTTTTAAAGATCATCAGCGTATGAGTACTAATGGTTAAACACAAGATGGCCACAATAGAACACCAGAATATCATCGAAAAGATCCTTCATCTACAGAAGGATCCGAAATTCAAGAGGGCTCTCAGGCAGTTTATCCATGACAGCACCAACTAAAGTGAATTCTCTCAATAGAGTCATCTTTGATACCAATATCTATGGTTTTCTTGCCAAGGAAGCAAGTATCGCTCAGATCGAGCCAATCCTGATCCATAATCACCACCTTATTGTCTACGGCTGCTCAGTGATACGAAAAGAGCTCAGGGAAGCGCCCAAGGACGCTCGGATAGCCCTTTTGGAGTTATATGATCGCATCACGAAGGAAAGGACTCTGGAGTCTTCAAACGATGCCGAGACTCTGGCGGAGGAGTATTATCAAGAAGCGAAATCTAAAGGTCAAAAGAAGCCTTGGGATGATATGCGAAACGATTTCTTGATAGTTGCCATCGCAAGTCTGAATAATTTAGATATCGTCTTTAGTGACGATGCGAAAACGATGTCCTCACCAGTCAGCGTCCAAGCCTACCAGGTGGTGAATCTAAGGCATAATCTCAGGCCACCGAACCTACTGAGCTATTCTGTCTTGAAGCAAAGTTTCATACCGGAAAAAAATGATCTCTTGATGGCAAAACCACCATATCTGTAAGCAACGCGCCTCCTGGCATGGGCGGGATGATGTGAGTATGAACTTTTGTGATGTTCTCAGCGCATCTTTTTAAGAGACTGAGCCCCAGAGCAGTCCATGAGCCGTAAACGTAAGGGTAATGCTCCCTCAAGCAACAGGCCAAAAGAAGATCCTGCACCGGAATCCCAAAACAGGAGAAGAAAACCAATCACTCTTGCGGCGATTCTTCTGGGCGTGGGTGCAACAGTTGCCAGCACGGTCGGAGTCTGGATGCAACTATCTCCTAAGAATTCAAATCATGTGCAAACAACACAAAGAAGGATAACATATCAAGAGGCCCGAGCCGACCCGGATCTCCATCAACGATATCTCGCTCAATTTGATGACCTCACCAAAACATATCCTTATATTAAAGGAATCGTCTATGCGCCGAACTTGGGGTCTGGAACCATGGCGACGTCTTCGCTTGATCACCCACCTATACTTGGGGAAGGAGAACCTCAAAATCCGATAGGAACTGACAACACTGTCTATGTGAGTCCGAGAGCATTTAGGGTGTCGAGTATACAAACTGAAGATGACTTTCTCAGCGTACTTGTGGATCATGAAATCGAAGGCCACGCTCGGTATTTGAACCAAGGATTTCCAGGATTTACGATGAGCAATGCACTGAATTCTGAGGGTCAATTTTCTAGGTTCAATACCGCCGAAGGAAGAGAAATCAGCACACTTAATCCTATCTGTGAGCTCTTTGCATATCAAAACCAGCTAGACAACCCTTATAATCGACGTATAAGTGCTGCACAAAGAGAATCAGACGTGCTTATGTATAACATCAACTTCATCGATTTGTTGCGAATCGCTTCCGGAGGACAACATTATCGCGACCATCTAGAAATCGGACGGCTTGCGGTTCGCTTTGCGCGTTCAGAACTTGTAGGGATGATCTCAGACCTGCCAAATTACAGAGGGCCAACCTATTGTAATGACGGACACGTTCATGTGACTGAAGGTACCATTCATATGCCCATTGCGTTGAAAGATAGGTTCGGGGAATTAGGCGCACGACCTTGCGGCAATCGCTGAGTACAATTGCCAAACCAGACACCAAACAACAACCTTTATAAATAACCTCAAAGTCTGCACAACACAATGAAGCGAAGTTCTCGACGCTGGAAGAAGAAGGGCCAGATGCGCTGGAAGTGGCAGCGCAAGCGCATGAAGAAAGAGAAGCGCAGACGTGCTGGCCGAATGAGTTAAGGATAGACCATCTTTTTAAGCATTCTAAGTCCTCGATATAAGATGAGTCGAAGACGAAGAGATAAGAAGGAATCCTCCCAGAAGAAGGATGTTCTTCAAGTCCCACGCCGAACGATAGGGCTTCCTGCTTTAGTTGGGCTTCTGCTAGGTGCTGGAACGGGGATTGGTGGAGCACTTTATTATGGTTTGAGCGCCCCTCAACATTCCACCCAAAATGCCCAACGCATTACTTATCATCAAGCAAAGCAAGATCCTTCTTTGCGCCAAGAATATGTAAGAAGTCTCAATCTCGCTAATCAATATCCTTTCATCAGATTAGTGGACTATGCTCCCAATCTTGACTTTCCGATGGTGACGACATCATTGGATCATCCTCCAGCAATTAACGAAGGAGAACCAATCGTTCGTATTGGCCAGCGATCATCAGTCTATGTGGGACCTCAAGCTTTTACAGACCCCGTGATATCCGGTGATGATGACTTTCTCAGTGTGCTTGTGGATCATGAGATTGAGGGTCATGCTCATTACGTTTCCAACGGATTTCCTGGATTCACTATCGATAACGCGTTGACGCCTGATGGATTGATCACTGCATTTAGATCCATTGAAGGAAATGAGGTAACGACATTGAATCCACCCTATGAACTCTTTGCGTATGAGCATCAGCTCAGCAATCCTCATGGACGTCGATTAAGCCAAGGTATGCGCGAGAAAAATGGGTATTGTCTTAATTAAGTAAGCTTAATAAAGGGGTTCTATTGTAGGTTTGTATGAGGTGTTAGTTTATGGCTCGTCCAAGAGGAAAAATTACGGCAGTTTGTCAGAACAAAGAATGCACTTTTTATCGCCGAGAAAAAGG
>DATDXB010000191.1:0-2458 GCA_035289465.1 Candidatus Nanoarchaeia archaeon | reverse complement strand
AAGGCATCGCGTTTGAGGGGGAAAGACCTTATCGTCGGAATGGATTTTTAGAACATATCGATGTCCTCGTTCACCCTCCAGGCCAAGAACATTATCGCCTCAACCAAGCATTGGCCAATGGAATTCCCGTCATTGCGCAAGAAGGAACAAGCGACCTCCTTACACCCTTCAATTCGAGACTCATACCTTTAGTTAGCGGGGACAGGGAAGTCTTGCAGGCCTACTTCCGGGTTCTTTCGCATTTTGATCCCTGTGCATTTGATGCCCGAGAGATAAGATACCATTATGCTCTTGTCGGAAGAAGCACTAAACAGATGGTTAAAGACATTGAGGAGGAATTACTTTCAGTCCGTAGAGGACCTTGATTCTCAAATATCTTTATAGAGAGCTTTGAAAAAGCCTCCGAAAGGCGTTGGCCTTTCGAGGCATGAAATTCCTGGAATTTCAAAGCCTCCGTTTGGAGGCTTTTCAAAGCGATCTCTGAGAGGTTTGACTCTTATTTGATGGTTTTTCAAACCTCTCTATATGCTGACCGACTCTTGGGGCATAGTCTCTTCAAGAGGGTTGCTCGCTTCATATTCGTTGAACTCTTCGGCTGCGCTTGGTTCTTGTCCTGGAGTTAATAGCTCGTTGAGTCGGGATATCTCCAGGTCAATCTCGGCTTGCTTCACTCTTCGTTCCTCTATCTTTCTGTTCATAATCTCCACGATCCTATCTGCGTCGGCATTATGTCGGATAGTCTTCAGATCCTCGATGGTTATGGGTTCTTCTTTCTTGAATAAATTCATGATCTTTCCCGCTTCTTGCTTATTGAAACCAGTAAGAGCGAATAATTCATCTCGTGGATGTATCTTTTCCATCTCCGCTCTTAGAGCCGTAATGGTCGCAGGATTTATTATTGTGGGTATAGGGGTGGATATCCTAGGTTTCTCCCTTAGCTTTTCAAGAATAATCTCTCTTGATAATGCAAGAAGGTTCGTATCGAGATTGGTCACTTGTTTATCTTGCTTCTTAGAGAGTTTAGTCTGATAGTCTCTGATCTTGGATATATAAAACTCAGCTTCAATCGCTCTTCCGCTTCTCAAGTCTTCAATCTCTTTTTCAGCGATCAAGATATTCTTTCCAAGGTCATATCTCGTTCCATCGAGTTCAAAGATAGATCCTGCGGCTGAAGACTCTGATAAGATTGTAAGTAGCTCAAGTTCTCCCACTGTCGAAAGGTCTATTCTTCTTCCATTAAGGGTGATAGATCCTTGCACTCCCGCATTTCTCTTAGCAAACTCACTGATAGACTCCTCCCATTTCTCTATCCTTCTCAAACCATCGGCATCTTCAACTCGATGAGCCAGCGTATCTTGTGAGGGGTCAAGCGCTTGTGGGATACCCCCTGTCTTTGATGCTATGATATAATTCCTGGCAGCATGGGCTTCTTGGATCGCAAGGCCGATGGCCTCTGTCTTTGCAGGATGGACATAAATATCAGACGCGATCTGGACAGGCGTATCAATATCGATACTGAATACGCCTGCGGGAAATTGCTCAAATCTTCCCTTAAGTATATCTTCATACTGTGATTTGAGCATCTCCAGATTTGCTTCCACATCTTCAGGGGCTGATTTTTGCCTGATTGAATATGCGAATTTAGTGAGATCTGTCGTGACTTTTATCCTTCCTTCCCTGACCAATCTTTTCCCTTCTTCAGTCTCTGTCAGGAAGGCCAGAAATTCTTTTATCTTGTCGCCAGCGCCGTCTGAACCGATAAGAAATACGATATTCGGATCATCTTATAACTTTCCCATCATCTCTTCTAGGACCCAATATCCTTTTTGTTCCTCAAACCTGCCTACATAACTGATGACGGTCTTCTCTTCAGGATTCTTAATACCTAATGAGGAGAGGAATTCACCTCTCTTTTGTCTTTTTACTTCAGGACTTGTTTGGTAAACGGCATACATGATCTCATTAGGAACTACTTCGACCTTGTTTACATCCAGGCTGGGGAAACTGTTTTGCCATAACTGTCTTGTTTGATCGCTCACGGCAATAAATCCATCGAAGTATTGGAGGCCACTCTCAATTGTCTTTTTATTTGATGTCAGGGATTTGAATAATCCGCCGATTTGGTGCAATAAAATGGTATTAACTCGCTCTCTTACCTTGGCGTCGATGGTATTCCCGACGCGAGTGTCATCGACAAACCGAGCCAAGACAGACAGGTCGTCTTCAACATCCTGATATCTGCTCCTGGTCTCCAAGAGCATTGATCGGATCGGTAAGATCTTATCTTGGATCAAGCTCGCAACTTGGTCGTCTCCCATCGCTTTTAATCCAGTCTCGGAGGGAATGTCACCAGACATGTCCTTAATCCTCTCCATCTCAGCATCGGTCATCACCGCGATGCTCTTCGGATTGATGTGCAGCCTGAACATCACTTTTAGATCAACGGGACCCCCCTTTG
>DATDXB010000190.1:0-4638 GCA_035289465.1 Candidatus Nanoarchaeia archaeon | reverse complement strand
CATCGATGCCGCAATCGATCTCATCAAGAAGAGCCCAGGAGCAAATGAAGCCAAGATCGCGCTCTGCTCCCGCTTCAAGATAGATGATATCCAGGCCGGCGCCATCCTGGACATGAAACTCCAGCGCCTCACCTCACTTGAGCAAGGCAAGATCAGAATAGAACACCAAGAACTGCTGGTCACTATCTCCCATCTCGAATCTATCCTCGCCGACGAGCGCAAGATCTACGCGCTCATCAAAGGAGAACTCCTAGACCTCATCGAACGCTTCGGCGACGCCCGCAAGACCCAGATCGCCGAAGGCGGCACCACTGATGTCGAAGATGAGGACCTCATCAAAGAAGAAGAGATGGTCGTCACCATCTCCAACAAAGGATACCTCAAGCGCCTGCCGATTGACACCTACCGCCAACAAAAACGCGGCGGCCGCGGAGTCAAAGGCGCAGAGACCGCCGATGACGATTTCATCAGTGACCTGTTCATCTCAAGCACCCATGCTTATCTCCTCTTCTTCAGCAATAAAGGACGCATCACCTGGCTCAAGGTCCACCAAGCACCACTCGCTTCAAGGACCGCACGAGGCACCGCAGTGGTAAACCTCATCACTCTTGCCCCTGACGAGAGAGTCAGCGCCTGCATCCCTGTCAGACACTTTGAAGACAGCAAATTCCTCGTGCTCGCCACCGCCAATGGCACCATCAAAAAGACACCACTCTCCGAATACTCGCGTCCACGCACAGGAGGCATCATCGCCATCAATTTGCTTGACGGCGACGAACTCATCGGAGTCGGCATCACTGACGGCAAAAAGGACATCATCCTCGGCACCCGTGATGGCATCGCGATCCGCTTCTCTGAAGAAGACGTCCGCCCTGTCGGCAGAGCCGCCCAAGGAGTACGCGGCATCAAATTACGCACAGGAGACCGCGTCGTTGACATGGTCATCCCAGAGTCCAACACTACCATCTTTACCTTGACAGAAAAAGGATACGGCAAGCGCACGCCAGTCGATGATTACCGCACTATCGGACGAGGGGGCATGGGCGTCATCAACCTCAAGGTCGCCGACAAGAACGGCCATGTAGTCGCGCTTAAGAGCGTCACCCTCAGCGATGAACTCATGCTCATCAGCAAAAGAGGCATCGTCATCCGCACTCCTATCAACACCATCTCTGAAATCGGACGCAGCACACAAGGCGTCCGAGTCATGCGCCTTGATGAGGGCGATGAAGCTGTTGCCTGCGCCATAGTTTTAAGTGATGAAAGCCCTCCTCCTGTGCAATAACGGCGTCGAAGAGTTTGTCCTTTGGGAACTCTCCAGCTACCTAGGTATCACCTCAGCAGAAAAACTTTCTGGAGGCATCGTCTTTGATTGTGATTCCTATGAACAACTCTTTGAGCTCTGCTATCGCAGCCAATCAGCAAACAAGATCCTCGCTTTAGTAGGGTCGTTTGATTGCGCTAAACCAAAACAAGATGAGATCCTCAAAGGCATCGAGGGCATGGATTTCTCTCACTGGATCAATTCGGAACGCAGCCTTGCCGTACGCAGCGACATTGAACCCATCAACAGCACTAGTCGAGAAATCGAGGCTGAGGCTGGAGCCATCATCATAGAGAAGAGCTCCTGCAAGGTCAACTTGAGCAAACCTCAAGTCCTTGTGTATGTGACACGATTAGAAAACCGATGCTTTGTCGGCGTGGATATCGCAGGAGAAGACCTCTCCAAGCGAGAATACCGCATCTTCTCCGGACGAGAAGCCATCAAGGCAGTACTTGGGGCGTATACGTTCTGGAAATCACGGGCCTCCAAGGGCCAGACTGTCCTTGACCCCTTCTGCCGCGACGGCACGATGACCATTGAGGGAGCGCACCTAGCCACTCATCGAGCAGTCCGATTCCACAGCAAGGAGAAATTCCTTTTCCGACGCATGCCTGCGTTTTTAGGTGTCGATTTCGACAAGCTCTTTGCAACCATAGACAAACAAGCTCTTGGGGAAGCCCCCTACACCATCATCGCCTTAGACGAACAATTCCAACACGTCTCATCATCAAAGAAGAACGCAAAGATCGCAGGCGTCGAGAAAATGCTCAAGTTCTCACGCCGTGAAGCAGAATGGCTTGATGTAAAATTCAAAGAAGGAGAAGTCGATCACATCGTCACCTTTGTGCCTCAAGCCAGCAGATCCATCTCTCCGATCATGCTTGACAAAATAATCAAAGAATTCTTCTTTCAGGCAGCATACATCCTCTCAAAAAAAGGGACATTGACTCTGCTCACCAAGGATCCAGCCGCACTTGAAGCCGCAGCGACCTATTTCAAATTCCATAAAACCTTCACCGAACCCGTCGCTCAAGGAGCCGAGACTTATTTTGTGGTCGGATATTCACGGGCTTAATCTCATCAGTTCTTGATTAAGGTCTTCCAGTCCTCTTTGTATTCATTGAACTTCTTTGAGAAGTCTTCTTTTGGCGTAGGGGTGATGCCCAGTTCCTTTGCCAGGAGTTGAAGCGCATCAAGAGCATCTTGGGCCTCTTCTTCAGGCACCAGTCTCTCTAGCTCGATGATCCGACCATACCCTTTAGTGTCGTCAAGAGTCACTGTGCAGTCCTTCCACAAGAATGTCTTTCTTGTCCTGAGCCATTTGATCGTCACGCTATGTCCTAACGCAGAGAATAAATCTGAAATGGAATCAAACGAATCCTGAGATGACCAAACTTCCACCTCTTCACGCCGATCATCATGCATCTCGCCCTTCTTGAGCCAGATCTTCGACCCTTTCTCGCTCTTTTGTATTCGTAAGTCACTTGGGCCTGAACGGTAATGAGTCTCCTGCCCATCATCACCTAAGAACTGCGCATTCGCCTCAAAAAAAGAAAGAAGACGATTGAAGTCGCCGTCTGAGAGCAAACTACGGATCTCGACCTCAATTCGTTTTGCCATAGAGATGACTCTGTTCAAACGGGATAAGCGCCATGCGCAAGGCCTCTTGGATAAACGAAGTCCTTGACATACGCCCTTTTGTGAGAATGCCTATGATACCACCATGCGTGGATCCCAGATCACTATTATCTGACAATCCTGCTGCATGAAACGCCTTATCGAGTTCGAGATTTTTCTCCTTCATCAGCCTGATGACTGTGGGAGGAATAGCAAAACCAGAGGACTTTGCGATGTGAAACCGTTCTCCATCATAGATCGCCACGAAGGTCACATTCCAAAACTCCGATTCCGTGTCAGGGGCGTGCATCAAACCAGCCTCTATACCTACACTCAGGTAGCAGTCTTTGAAGGCGTTCTTTGCGCGATTCTTCGCCCCCGTGATCGCTTCTTGCAAGGAGAATGGCTGATCTGACACTTCTGATTTCGCATCGACACCCATTACTTCGGCATTTGCAAAGAGGGGATAGTCGTTGAGAATCTCTCTTACGGCGTTGATCTTCACCTGATTCTTTGAGCCTACAGTTATGAGCATAGTTGAATTGAATCTGAACCCATATAAAGAATTATTCCTATGTGGGTTTAATACTGGCTAGCTGCGGACTGAGCGAAAACGAAGAGTGGGATAAACGTGGCGATCAAGAATTCGATTTGTTTAGAATCTTCAATGGTCCGGACAGATTTATATACTTTGAAGTACTTATTAAGTATAATGGGAAATGCCAATATTGACGAGGGTCTCAAGAGTCAGATAGAATCTTTTCTGAAAGAAACCAAGTACAAGATTCGTTATCAGAATCTTAAGGGTTTCATTGATAATGCATGTATGAACGAATTGAACAAACTTCAAGATGAAGAGAGACGTGACTAATACAACAGCGAAAGACTTAAATATACTAATACTTCTTAAGTATCAATAGTACCCAATAAGACTTAACTGGGAGGATAAAATGTTCGATAAGTGGATCAACACGATACAAAATATTGATTGTTTAAACGGTCTAAAACAATTACCTAATCAGTCAGTTGATTTGATAATTGCAGACCCTCCTTATTTCAAAACAATTAACGAAACTTGGGACTTCCAGTGGAGGACTGAGGAAGACTATTTGGTTTGGGCGGAGAAATGGATTGAGGAATTAGCTAGGGTTGCCAAGCCAACGGCCTGTTTCTATTTGTTCGGGTATTTCAGGGTACTCTACTTGATGGTTCCTCTTGTCCATAAATACGGTTTTGAATTGAGACAGCAAATCGTAATTGACAAGGGATTGCGGTCAATCAGCGGTAGAAAAACAAGCACTTACAAAATGTTTCCAACAACGACTGAAAGTGTGCTTTTCTTTAACAGAGATAATAAGCCAAAGATTAAGGCATTCTTAAAGGAGCAACAGAAACGGTCAGGACTAACTGCTAAAGAGATAAATCAAAAGTTGGGCGTGAAAACTAATGGCGGGGGTGTCTGGTCATTGTATACTGGGGAAAATATACTTGCTCAAGTCCCTACTCGGGAAATGTGGGGACGATTGCAAAAAGTTCTAAGATTCAAAGAGGATTACTCCGAAATTGCATATGTGTTCAATCCCCAAATGGGGTATACTGATGTTTGGCGCGATATTGACTTTTACAAAGAAAAAAGAATTCACAGTACTCAAAAGCCAGTGAAATTAATAGAGCGACTAATCATTGCAAGTAGTAAT
>DATDXB010000189.1:0-3049 GCA_035289465.1 Candidatus Nanoarchaeia archaeon | reverse complement strand
AGTGAATAGGCTTGTTGGCAGGCATGGCGATAGTTTCCCTATGCTGGCCGCACATATTCGCACGCTCACAGGAGGGAGAGATTTCAGTATGGAAGGAATGCGATATCTTTCTGACCGTTCCACGAGACTCAACAATGTTCCTGCTATAGTTGAACAAGTCATTGCGAGATATCGATAGCACCCAAAAGAACGTATATCGCAATTTAATCTGAATAGAGTCCGCCCAGTGGCTCTTGGTGGATCTCGACAGTACCCTTGTTGATTTCACATTGACAAGTCAAGCGAAAGGGCTTCTCGACCATCATCTCATGTTCATTCTGTGTGGGTTCATTGAGGTTCTCTTCCCCACTGACGATCTTCACTTTGCAGACTTCGCAAAGCCCTTCCTTACATCCAAAGATGACGCCAACAGCTTCAGCAGCCTTGATGATACTCGAACCTGCAGGCACTTCGATCGTCTTTCCTTTATGGATAAGGATTGCCATGGGGGCTCACAATTCTTTGTGCAAGTCTTCGAGGGTCATGCCTGCTTGGGTGATGATGGCACGCACAGTCCCGGTGTCGAGCTCATCATGTTGGGGGACGACCGTCTGGGCAAAGGGAGAATCTCTCCTGAGGACTACATGGCTTCCTGCACGGTGCTTGATGGTGAATCCATGTCTACAGAGAATCTTGACCAGCGTGAATCCAGAGATCCTCGGCAGTTTCATGCCTCAGCGACCATTAAGGAGTTGGTTTCTGGAGGCACGGGTAACTTGTCTTGTTCTAAAGCGTGGATATAGGCCTCGATAGCTTCACGGATATTCTTGAGGGCCTCTTCGACGGTCTTGCCTTGACTGACACAGCCAGCAAGGGTAGGACATTCCGCTACCCAGTATCCATCTTCTCCTTGATAGATGATCACGCGTCGCATGAAATGTCATGAGGGATGATTGTTTATTAATCTTTGTGACGACGCGCGGATAGGTTTAAAAGACGTGGGGCCTGCATGCATCCGTTGAAGCTCATTTCGTGGAATGTCAATGGCATCCGGGCCTGTATGAATAAGGGCTTCTTGGATTTCTTCCGCAAGGAAGATCCAGACATGATTTGCCTGCAAGAGATCAAGGCAGAAAAAGAACAAGTGAATCTGGAACTGCCCGACTATCATCAATTCTGGAACTCGGCAAAGAAAAAGGGGTACTCAGGCACTGCGATTTTCACCAAGCACAAGCCCCTCAATGTAAGCTATGGGTTGGGTATTGAAGAGCACGACCAAGAAGGCCGAGTGATCACCCTAGAGCTTCCAGAGTATAATGTAGTGACCGTCTACACGCCAAACGCCCAGGAGAATCTGGCAAGACTCCCCTACCGCATGCGATGGGACAAGGCCTTCCTCGCTCACGTCAAGAAACTTGAGGACAAAAAGCCAGTCATTTTCTGCGGTGACCTCAATGTCGCGCATAAAGAGATCGACTTGGCCCGTCCAAACGAGAACCGCAAAAACCCTGGTTTCTCAGATGAGGAGCGCGCTGGTTTTGACAATATCGTCGGCGCAGGCTTTATCGACACCTTCAGGCATTTTGACCAAAGTCCGCAGAATTATTCATGGTGGAGTATGCGCACCAATGCACGAGCAAGGAATGTGGGCTGGCGTATCGATTATGTTGTGACTTCAGAATCCTTGAAATCCAGACTCAAATCAGCGTCGATATTGCCCCAAGTGCATGGATCAGATCATTGTCCGGTGAGTTTGGTGCTGAAATAGATTCATTATCGTCCGGATGTCGAGGGTTGGGAGAAATAGCCTGCCAGTAAGGGGTGCGTGTGCAATCGCTCGACGTTTGCCCGTATCTCTGGAGAAATGGTCTTATTTCCCTCTTCGCTCAAAAAATGCTCATTCACGGGATGTGCTAAACGGATCATACGTTCCACTTGTTCAGTCCATCCGCAACCGTGCATGATATCTGCGATCTGGCCAAGTTCTGACCCAGCGATATATTTCTCATGACGTTTGGCATCGTCGCCATAGTATATGGGTGGAGGCAGGGGGAGAATCCCGAGCTCTCCATGGCTAAACACTCCTGCAAGGGGAGAACCGATCACGCTTGCTGGAGGAAGCACACCATGGCGCATCAAGTCTTCCCAGGCATGATATCCGGTCTTGAGGACATCCCCTAAGTCCTGAGGATACTTAGGGCCCTTAGGAGATTCTTGAGAGGGCACTTCGTTGCCGTCAACAGTCTGCAGAAATCGGTCCCACAGTTCTGCACGATCAGCAGGTACTTCAAGCCCTGCCCGGCGTGCACGCTCTTGGGTACCGAAGGCCTGCATATAGAGCTGTCCCCAAAAACAGATGTTATAACGCAATCCTGACTTATGTTTGACTTCTCCCGGGCCGTCTCCAAAGAACGCAGAGAAGGTCTCTATATCCAGGGGTGGGATATCCAAACGTTTGAGGACGATGAGTAATCCGTGGACAGAAAGGCCTGGGTCTGGGTTCGGCGCTATTTCCGAGATTTCCGCGATACGACGTTCACCTCCACGGACATAATGGATTGTAGCGATATTATCTATTGTATGTGGAGGGATCAGGCCGAACATAACAACCGTGAATCAGCGAATGGTATTTAAAGATGGCGCGCAAATGTATTGTCAGGTAGGATTGACGCTGAGAATATCGCGCAGAATTCAAATCATCTGGACCTTGAGGTTCTTGATGCGCTTGAAATCCTTATCCGAGGTGAGGATTGTCAGGTCCTTGGCAAGGCATACACCTGCGATGAGCACGTCAAGAGAGTTGACTGGCTGTCCTCGATGAGCAAGATCACGTTCGATTTCCGCACTGAACTCGGCGGATTTTGCATCGAAGTTGATGATATCAAGGTTCTTTATGGCTCTCCTGAGTTGGACATTATCCTTTTGGCCATAACCTACCAAGAATTCATGGATACAGATGGATGTGGTCGTAGCGATATGGAATCCGATTATCTGGATGATCTTTTCGGCTTTCTTGGTGGCTCTGGATAGCTCAATCAGAGCTGAACTGTCGAGCAAGTACATGTCGTCG
>DATDXB010000188.1:0-3813 GCA_035289465.1 Candidatus Nanoarchaeia archaeon | reverse complement strand
GTGCACAAATGCCATTTTCAGTAGCTGCGTATACTTGGCCTTGTCAAATTTGCCGCAGAACTCATCGGCAAGTACGTAACGGGAACTATCAGCGTCTTCGATGATATAGCGCACTGATTGTCCTGGTTGTAAAAGAACACCCTGATTGCGCAATCGTTCAGAAAGTATCTTCTGAGCACAATCTACCTTGTAGCGCTCCTTGCCGATCCTCACTTTGATCGTCAGATCATCAGCAGTCGCATACTCGAGTGCTGCAAGATGGTTCTTGAGCACGCCAATTGATCCTTCAAAAAGCTCGCGGAAATCGTCTTCGTTGACTCGTCGTCGCTCCTTCACCAAGGTGTTGATCCGCTCGATCAATTCAGCCTGCAGGTTTTTGACGATGGGTGGGAACTTGCGTTTGCGTATCTCGATGCCGCGGACTTTCACCACCCCCGTATCGCTCACGCCATAATAGGAGCTGGGTACGGGTTGCGCAGGGTTCACCGTGGATGGCAAAAACGTGATGAACTGGTAGAGCGCCTTGACTTCGATAGGCAGTCGTGTCTCGCGTGTGATGGCCTGGCGTAATGATTCAGCCTGCCGTTCATCAATGCCTTTTTTCTTCACATACAGCGAGTCGACGATCGCATGAACGACCTCATAGTCGAGTCCTTCAGCAACGCGTATCGATCTCATGAGCGTGTCGCGCGCAAGGGCATTGATGGCCTCATGCACTTCAATGCACCCCACTTTCTTGTTGCGATACGCCTGAAAGCCGAAGATGACCACCAGCAGCCATTTGATGTAATCTGCCTTGCTCTTGGAGAGATGGTCTTTTTTCGACTTGAAATACGCCCTTCGCTTCATCAAGAGATCACAGACCTTGGGCACGATACCTTTGACTTTAGAGCAGAATCGATAAGGCGTTCCAACGACGGGCGCATGATCACAGCAAGCGCAGAACAATGTCTCAGGCGACAGATTATATTCACTGATGATAGAGGGATACATGCTGACAAAGTCCAGTTCAGCGACGTCGTGATGCAATCCAACACGAGGTTCTACGGTCAATGCCCCTCGATCACACTCAATAAGGTCTCCAAATGTCTTCAATCGTTCATAGATGCCTACTTTATGGGGCAGGAGATAGCCGTCTTGCCTGGCTTGCCACCCCAGTAAGTTTGTCACTGCTCTTCCCACTGAATGCGAAGCGACCATTTGAGATCGCATCCGACATGTGCGGGATCCCTCAATCAAGGAGGAGAGCGTGAAGTTGTCGTCAAGAGACGAGCCGGAGTTGACCAAGAGTCGTCCTTGGAGATAGAGTGGCGACTCCCGGAAATACCTGATGCCGTAGCTGAAGAAGGAGTATCCTTGCTTGTGTCGGTGCGCATCATCTCCGTATCTGTTGAGCCTTATCCCTTCGCACTGCGCAAAGAGGCGCAGGAGCAGTTCTTGTTGGTTGTTGATGGAGATGATATCTGGATTGAGGCTTAGATAGAGTTCGGAGAATCTCTTGATGATGTCCTCTTCGATCATCTCGCCATTACAGACAAGGGAGGTGATCGTCCCTTGTCGGTTCGCGTTGATGCGCAGGGAGAGGATGCGTAGGGGAAGCACCTCATACTCAAGGGCGAGAAGGTCTTCTGCGGCGTGTATGGACTGCACCCTCCCCTGTTCATCAGCGTCAATGCTCACTTTGCAGAACGGCGCAAGTCCCTTGTCAAAGAGGTAGCGCTCTTCAAGAGCGAGGTCAGAGTCATGGAAGATGCCGTATCCAGAGAGTCCTTGCTCAAAGGCAGGGAAACGCTGTTTGAATGAGCTGATTGAGGGAAACGTGATGGAGAGCACGCGGACTTCTCCTTGTGAGAGATGTCTCTTGCTGATGGTCTGGACCTCAAGTCCTTTGAAGAGTCGTGATGCGAGGCGCAAAGAGGAATCATCGCGCGGCTGGAAATAGACGTGCGGTTGTATGGTGTCGAGGAAGAACCTGTCATGTCCGGCTTCGTCTCTACACCACAGTACGACACTATCTTCATTGATAAAGACATCTAAGAGCATCTCTGTTTGTGCCACTGAGTTCCACCCCCTGTGCTATTCAGTGATAAGGATAGCGAGACAGCGCATCACTTTCTCACGTTCGTGCCATGATGTCTCTGAGCAGAGCGCAAGGAGCATCGCGTACAGCACCATCTCTTCATCTTCCATGGAGTTGACAAAGACGATGGAAGAGATGTGATGATACACTGAGTCGATGAGAGTGAGGAATCTGCTGCGCTGCGGCTCGCGAACGCTATTGGCAAATCGTTTGAGATCGTTTAGTTTGCCATAGATAATGTTCCGCTTTGGAGGTAGGGTGTGGCCCATGGGGAGTTCACATCAAGCACGACGATGCTAAGGTGCTGGCGTTGCTCAAGACGATTAAGGACGCTCAGGACGCGGTGGCGCACTGATGTTCTCTCGCGCACAGGCACATCAGCAAGCAGTGAGGCCCACGACGAGACCAGGAGCATGTCGCTTTGCTGGAACAGAGGATCAAAGGGCAATCGCTCGATGGCATCGACAAGATCGTGTAAGCGTTCGATGCGCGCCACAAACAATTGTTGTTTGATAGATTGCAGATCGTCGCGTTCAAAGAGGTAAGGGCTGATGCTGTTCGCGCAGTCGATGAAGGTGATGGTGTGATCTGCCCTGACGTGCGCAGTGATGAGTGCAGAGAGCTTGTTGCCGTACTCGACCATGTCTGTGCAGGGGATCAGTGCGACCATAAAATCAAGGAAAAGAAGGATGATTAAATACGCTCTCGCTGTCTGGCCAGTGTCGACTGACTGATTTATTAACGCACCATGCAAGCTCTTGTTCTATCTCAAAGGCATCGAATGATTTATTAATCAGAGCACAGGCACGAGGACTATGGATAAACAAGAGCATACTCAAGCGCATCCTTCTGACCGAATCACCTGGACAAAGGACAGGCATGAGAGCGGTGTCGAGAACTTCTATGGCGCTGGTGTTGAGAATTATGGGGAGTATCATGGTGGCTATCTGAATTTCGGCTGGTGGGATGAGGGTTGTGAGGATTATCTTGAAGCGGCGCAAAAGTTGGTCCATAAGATGGGTGTCTTGCTTGGGCTTGACAAAGACAGCAAGCTCATTGATGTCGCTTGCGGCATGGCTCCTCAGGATGTGTACCTCCGCAAGAATTTCGGATCGACAATCGATGCGGTGGACGTGACCTGGAAGCATGTCGAGATCGCGCGAAAGAGGATGGAACGTGAACAATTGGGCGATGGCGTGCGTGTGCATCATGGCACGGCGACAGATCTTCCGTTTCAAGAAAATTCATTTTCACACGTGATGAGTATCGAGGGTCCAGAGCATTTTGACACAAGAGAGGCCTTCTTCAAGCAGGCATTCAAGGTCCTTGAGCCTGGAGGCGTGATGGCGCTTGCGGATTACAGTCTCAAACGGGCGCCAAGGACCTATTGGGAACGCTTTGTGGTGATGGCCGCGCAAAAGCTCTGGCATGTCCCTGATGCGAATGTCTATGACAATGACGTGTATCGTTCCAAGTTGGAGAGTGCGGGATTCACGAAGATCTCGATGGATGAAGTCGGAAAGTACACGATTCCTGACTATTATTTCTTGAACAAGAAATGGGAGACTCTGCGCCAGATGAGAAAGATCCGTGGTTGGATCGCGGCCTATGGTGGTTTCTTCGTGGACTACTTCATGTACAAGGCCTTCAAGGACGGCTTGATCGAGTATGTGTTGGTAAGGGCGGAAAAACCAGCGGATTAAGAGGGCTTTTTTCAAGAAACGTTCACTTTA
>DATDXB010000187.1:0-7168 GCA_035289465.1 Candidatus Nanoarchaeia archaeon | reverse complement strand
GAAAGGGACCCTGACACGAAAGGAAATTGTCCAAGTCCTGGGAGAACACGAAGTCAAAGACATCGAACACATCGCCAAAATCGGCAAAAAAAGCCTCGAAGATGCGACAAAACTCGCCAAAGCGATGAAATGAGAATCGTCCTTGACACGTCTGCCTTGATGTCGCTTGCAGCAGGGGACGTCCTTGATCTTGCCATCGAAAGTATGGACTGCATTGTCCCCGAGCGAGTCCGCGCGGAGATACAAGGATTGAGCAAGAACAATGACTTTGAAGGCAATCTCGCAAAGCGAATCCTCGACCTCTTTGGAAACGGGATAGAGATCCTTACCTCATACAAGACATCAATCGAAGGAGAGATCGAATGCGCCTATCTTGCAAATGAATTGGATGATGTTGAATTCCTCATCACGGATGACACTCTTGCATTGGAAAGCTTAGAAAAGACCTGCAGGAAGTCCATACGATTCAGTCCCATGATCCTCTATGCGCTCTGTTTAAAGAATAAACTTACGAAAAAACAAGCATTACAATCACTCGAACAATGAGAGTAAAGAGAAATTGGAAGGACAATATCATCTTTGAACAAGCCCTGCTCCTGCTTGATGATCTGCCGTGAAGAGAGTATCACCTTCTTTGTTGTCCATCCTACAAGGAGACTTCTCTAAAGTCTCTGAGCATGCTAAGTACGCTGATCTGACTTCTCGCGTCTGGGATCATGTACTGCCCATTGTGCAGCAATTGGCGGAAGAATAGACGATTTTCGGTGGAGATACTCGAAACCGTTTGCTGACTTGGGTTTCATCAATCAACAACAATTAATGGACTGAGTCTTTGCTCCACCTGATCCTTAAGCAGATGGACCCTGAAAGAGTCGCCAGGATATATATTCCCGCTGCTGACGTTTAGATAATAATGATCCACCTTATCCCATCCATGTATTAATTCGACCCCCCTTGCTATCCGTTCCAAATTCAGATGATGGCAGATAAGTTCTATTGTTGTATCAGCTCTAACTCGCGTTTTATAAGTCTCGTTAGTTCCGCCTTCTCCTTCTGAACAAAATAAGGTTATTCTCTTTGCTCTACGTCTATAGTCTTCGTTTACCCACCAAATGGGTCGCGTGTAACATCGTTCCATATCATAAGGCATCTCTCCCGTATCAATCAATGTATTCACACCTTCCTCCAGATTCCATGGTCTTTGACTGCGGACAAAATCAAACCAGCTTATGACCAGATCATTTATGCGCCCGGCTTCATCACTCAGTTTCGGAGATAAACGAACTGACTCATATCGCAACTCCCTAAGATTTCTATTTACTTCATCCCAAGTTCCATCGAGCAGATACGCCTTAATCTTTCGATTACATAATGTCGTCGCGATGGAACGGTGAGTGCCGTCAAAAAGAAAATAGCAGTTCAAGGCAAGAAGTTCGTCCACTCTTTTCTCTCGTTCAGAGTCTCGGTGAGTAAAGGGCATACAGCTCTGATGCCGGATGTAAGAGTCCCACACTGCACCCGCTACACTCGAAGGCATAAGGACAACCGGCGGCAGGCAGTTCTTCCGACTATCGTGCAACGCACAATAATACCCTCTCAATAGCTCATATCTTGCGATCCCGAGATTTCCTGGGACCATGATTTTTCGCGGATTAACGTAGACTGGTTTCATAGATCATCTCACTTGCTATTTCATCACTTGATAGTGATATTTAGTATAAATAAGAATATTCCTCCCAGATATTAATCAAAAAGGAGAAAGTTTATAAGTAAAATAGTATAAATGAGTAAGATGAACTTAGACAAGAAGGATCGGGACCTGCTTGCGGAACTCGATTCAAACTCCCGCCAGACCTACCTGCAAATAGGCAAGAAATTGCGGCTGAGCAAAGATACCGTGAAGTATCGCATCGAACGGCTCGAAAAAACAGGGATCATCGAAGGGTATTATGCTGAGATCAACACGAAACAGCTTGGCTACACCATCTATCGATTCTACCTCAAACTCCAGGATCTGGACGCAAACAAGAAGAAAGCCCTGATCGATTGGCTCGCCAAGAGAAGAGAAACATTCTTCATCGCCGAGGTCATCGGCCCATGGGATCTTTCTGTCCTCATCTGGGCGAAAGACTATGGCGAATTGGAGACCTTTTGGAACGCGTTCAAACAAAGATACCGCCACTACCTCCAGACATATCTCTTATCCATCTTCATCAAACTGCACATCTTCCCACGCAAATACCTCGGAATCAAGCTGACAACAGCCACAGTAGAAGAAACGCAGGAGAAGACAAAAATCGACGCGCTCGACAGAAAAATACTCCGAATAATCGCCGACCATGCCCGGTTGAGCTTCGTTGAGACTGCCCAAAAGATCAACACCAATGCCAAAATCGCTGTTTACCGGCTCCGACGACTTGAGAAAGAGAACATCATCCTCCAATACCGAACCAAAATAAATTACGCTCTTCTTGGGAAACAATACTTCAAGGTCGATATCAATCTCAATGACACCTCAAGGATCAAAGCACTCCACCAATTCGCGTTCCAGCACCCCGCAATCACCTACATCAACCAGACACTCGGCGCCACTGATTTTGAATTCGACGCAGAACTTGATTCCTTTGAGAAACTCACCGAACTCATCAATCAAATCCAAGAAAAATTCCCCGGACTCATCCGAGATTATTCCTACTTCCAAATCCTCAAAGTCCACAAGATCAAATATTGGCCGGAATAGAAGTCTCCGAATGGCATTTGCCATTCACTATGGGGCATACGATTTTGGAAAGGATCATCTTGAGGAAAGACTTCTCGAAGCACATAACCATATCTGAGATTATGCTTAGGTACTGAGATACCCAAATGTTTATAAATACTGAGGTATTCAGATACCTAAATGACAGAATACCCCATACCGTTCATTCGAGGACTGCACGAGGACAACCCTTGGTGGAATTCTGGAAAGCCAAAACCAGACGTGCCGACTTTTCACCGAAGCGATTACTTCCAGTTCCTCAAAGAATTAGAGTCCACAGGCGTACATATACTTATCGGCTCACGCAGAGTCGGAAAAACCACACTCATAGACCAACTCATCACCCACCTCCTTGAAGACCAAAAAGTAAAACCCCACAGGATATTCTTCGTATCACTTGAACGCCTTTACTTTGAACTCGTTCCGCACAAACTGCTTGATGCCATCGAGTACTTTGAACAGAACATTTACGGTAAACAGCTCAGCAATTCAGCGGAGAAGGCCTATCTCTTCATTGATGAAGCTCAATACGACCCCACTTGGACCCGCCTCCTTAAACAATATGTAGAACAAAAAAAGAACATCTATGCCATTGTCTCAGGCTCATCCTCAACCGCGATCTATAAAGATACCACTGAAAGCGGCGCAGGCAGGTTTGATGTGCATCATATGATGACGATGAAATTCAGAGACATGGTCAGACTTCGGATCCCAGAGAAAGATGAAGAATTGTTACGCATCTCAAAGGAACTGCGTACTGCCCTTATGCAGTCTTTCAAAACAAGCAAGCCGAATCATTATGCAAAAATCGCCGCAAAGCATGCCGCTACGCTATCTGATCTGCCAATCTCGATAGAAAAGCTGTTTGAAGAATATCTCCTCAAAGGAGGATATCCCGAGTTTTATACAAATAACGACTGGAAAAAAATATCAAACTACTATCAAACCAATATCTTTGATGCCATCATCCAAAAGGATGTCGTGAATGCCTTTAACATCAAATTCCCACAAAGAATCAGAAGACTCCTTGTCCAAATACTTGAACTCACCGGATCGATTCTCTCAAGGGATAAACTTGCAGCATCCCTTCAAATGACAGGACGCCTAAAAACCCTCGACCAATATCTTGAAGCGCTCTCGGAAGCATCCCTCATCAGAACAGCCATCAAATACCGTCCTGCCAGAGGACGGCCAAGCACAAAAGAAAAGAAATTCTTTGCGGCAGACACCGGTTTGCGAAGCGCCATTCTCGGCATAGACCAGACCGGATTCGCCGGCCATGAAAGAGGAGAAGTCATCGAAACAGTCATGTTCAATCACGCCCTGCGCCTTGGATTTCACATCGATAAACAAGTGCGTACGTATGGTTATTACTGGACAAATGAAGAAAAGACAGGCGAACGAGACATCATTCTTGATATCAGACGCACCCATAAAGTCGCCATACCCATCGAAGTCAAAAGCGGGCAATGCGATCAACACGATGTTAAAAAAATGAAAATCACCATGTCAGACATAGATGCCCCCCTCGGGATAATCATCTGCAAAGATAGACTGGGAATCCAAGAGAATATCATCATCACTCCGGGCTGGCTATTTCTTCTTACCTGCTAATCCAAGGCTTTGCACTAAATCTCCGAAGCCAAGGAAAACCGAGGTTTTCCGGGCTCCAAAATCTGATGATTTTGAAAGCCTCTGGGGAGATTTGAACTCCCGACCTCCGCTTTACGAGAGCGGCGCTCTACCGCTGAGCTACAGAGGCATTCGAAAACCGACGTTTTCGATGCCGCGAAATCCGAGATTTCGCAGGCGGTATCTGCTTCGCTTCCTACGTTCGGCCCGGGCCATCAAGCGAAGCGAAGATGGTCCCGTCCTCCTCTTGTGGCTTCTCTGAGAGAAGCCCGCGTTACCGCTGAGCTACAGAGGCATTTGAAAGCCTGAGCTTTCGATGCCGCGAAATCTGTGATTTCGCAGGCGGTATAGTGATGATGGGGATGATGAAGCGTATCTACTCCGCTATTTCCCTAACTGCTTAAGAAGCTCATCCTTGGTGAGATGCTTTGATTGGCAGGCACTGCAGACCCAGCGCTTCTTGCCCTTGGCGTCTTTGACCACGCCGCCTGACTTTTTCTCCAAGTAGAGCACGGGAATCTCCACCTTGCAGATCTCACAGTCCATCTTAGAGCTCCACGACGATCGTCCTCTTTACGGGATCGACCTTCTTGACGAGCGGGTGACCCTCGACCGCTTTTAAGTCCTTTGCTTTCTTGGCTTTGGCAAGCAGCTCTTGGACCTCTTGATAGCGCTCGTAGATGCGCTCGCCCGCTTGCATGAACCTTTGGGCCTCCTCGCCAAATTTCTTGATCGCCGCGCGCTGGCTCTCCACGATGGCTGCGAGCTTTCTTTGCTGAGGAGTCTCTTGAGGCTGAATCGTCAGTGATGATTGATACTCTTGATCCAATTCATGGGAGAGGGGCTTGATCGGAGGGTCCTGCGCCCAGGCACGGACGATATCATAGAGACACGACGCCGACTCTTTTGAGATCGAGGGCGCTTGAGGATCCAGTCTACACTCTTTACAGGCCAAGAGCGCAGTCTCGCCACCAAGACCTATCTCAACAGCAAGAGCTGCTGAGACTGGCTTTTTTGAGGCCATGATCTCCTTGACCCATTCAGGCTTTGGCGTATTGATCGGATTGTGCTTTTGAGGAGGAAGCTGATAGGCAATGCCCCTCTTGATCGCGCGATCCTTCCAGTCCTGAGAACGATAGGGGAGCAGGATGAGGCCCTTTTCGTCACAGACAATCAAGTTTCCCTTTGAGAAGAGCTCGATATACACCTTGCGCGCTCCGTCTTTGTGCGATAGGACCAACTCGATGATGCGCTCAAAACCATGCTGGGTGATGCGATCAATATGCGAGCCTTCTAAGAGCGTGCGCATGCGTTCACAAAAGGCCCCGGGAACCCCGCTCTCCGGCTTTTTTGAGCACCAAAAGACCGCGTGCGGCAAGACGATCGCCATCATGCGCTTCTCCTCACTAGGCCTCCTGGTCATCACGAAGAAGGCATCGCCTTCGTGATAGATCTTGTCGATACGAGCGCCTAGTGCAGGCTCAAGCTCACGCACTAAGCGAGCCACATCAAGACAACTAATAGTCCTCATGACCACCAGGCAGAATCTGACGCTTTAAATGACTTCTGGCTCAACTTGCGCTGGACCAGAGCAAGAATGCCCAAACAGATAGCCCCTATCGCCAACAGTAAGAGGACCTCCTTAATCACAAATGTCAAGGGCGCATGGAAAAGCACGATCCTCTTGATCGCATACATGCCCGCCACCAGAGGATTATAAGCGAGAATTGACCTGATCAGGGCAGGGAAGGCCTCAAGAGGCAATATCACATCAGAGAGCAGCATAAGAGAGGAAGATCCCATCACTCCCGCAAGGATCGCCGTCGACTCCCTGGCAAAGATGAGGCCTATGAGCAAACCCGCTGAGGAGAAGGCGAAAGCCGCGACCATCGAGATACCCAATGCCGCAGGAAGCACAAGCACAAAGTCAAATCCGAAAAAGAAAAGGCCGACCGCAAAAATCGTCGCGATTTGCACACCCACAATCATAAGCACCGCAAGGAGCATAGACTGGTGATTCCTTGAGGCTGAGACCAAGGCACTCTTATTCATCGAAGCAGGAGACCTCACATGCATCACCATGATCGCTGAAGCCAAAAGCACTGAGGAAAACATGATCAGCAACATCAAGAGATTGGGGAACAAGAGCTCAAAACGCCTTGTCGTCGTGGTTATGGGCTCGACTCGGACTGAGAGCGGAGCCAAGATGTTCTGAGGATCCTCCACCTGCACACCACTCACCGCCTTATCGATCTTATTGAGCGAGGTCTGGAGCTGGATGAACTTGAGCAAATTCTGATCCAGAGCCTTGCGGATCTCCCTGAGCTTGTCGACGCTGCCCGTCTTAAACGACTTTAACGCGTCAAGCTCGGCTTGGATGTTCTTTAAAGTCTCCAAGGTCTTTGCCGTGAGCGCAAGCACCTTATCGAGATCGCCCTTTGAGATCTGACCACCAGCCTGCACCTGGCTCTTTAGGGAATCAAGCTCAGTCTCTCCCTGATTGAGCAATTCTAATATCCTCAGTTTGTCCGACTCCGCGATCGCGATAGAATCAAGCTCTTCACGAACCATACTCATGGTGGCTGAATATTGCGAGACCATCTCATTGACCAAGGTGCTCAGCGAGGAAAGCCAGGAGATGAACTTGTTATCCTGCGTCTCAAGCGACGCATCCATCAACGATTGATTTATCTTGAGCTGCAATGCAGCCAAAGAGGTGAGCATCGCATCCACATTCTGTGTCGAATGCTCATTATGGGTGGTGAGCGAGACAATGAC